>CAYGXT010000041.1:0-13409 GCA_964353695.1 uncultured Myxococcaceae bacterium | reverse complement strand
ACGGGAGCAAGCCTCTCTCTGGCGCGTCGTGAGGTGCTGCTCGAGCTCTCGGGCCGCGCGCAGATGCCGATCCTGGAAGACGACTACGACTGCGAGCTGCGCCTCGGCGAGCCGGCCGTGCCGGCGATGATGGCCATGGACGGCGGCGACCGCGTGATCTATGTCGGCACCTTCTCGAAGGCGCTCTTCCCGGGGCTGCGGCTCGGCTACGTAGTCGGCGCCCCGACGCTGCTGCGCGCGCTCGCTCCGCTGCGCGCTGCGGCCACCTTCCAGCCCTCTCTCGTCGATCAGCTCGCCCTCTCCGAGCTGCTCGCACGAGACTTGCTTGAGCGCCACGTCCGACGGGTCCGTAAGCGCTACGGCGAGCGAGCCCGTGCGATGGCGTCCGCGCTAGCCGCGTCGATGCCCGAGGGCACGCGTTTTCGCGAGCCGTGCGGTGGAAGCTCGATCTGGGTCGAGCTGCCGCCGCACGTCGACGCCGACGCCCTCGCCGTCGCAGCCCGCGAGCGCGGCATCGCCTACGCGAGCGGCGAGCCCTTTCGCGTCGAGAGCGCGGGACCGCCGGCGCTTCTGCTGTCCTTCGCGGCACTCGTCCCTGACGAGATCCGGGATGGCGTCGAGGAGCTCGCCGCACTGGCTCGCACGTGCGCGCGAAAACGGCGCCTCGCTCCTGCGCGGCGCGCCTCGAGGAGAACACGATGACCCTACGAAAAGATGCCTGGTTCTGGAGCCTGCTGCTGCTGGCGCTGCTCATCGCGGCGAACGCCGTCTGGATGCTGGCCGAGCCACAGCACTGGTATCACGACCTGCCGGCAGCCGTGCCCGACACGGGACCGTACAACGAGCACTTCGTGCGCGACATCGGCTGCGCCTTCGCGACCATCGCGATCGCCCTCGGCTGGGCCGCGGTACGCCCGTACTGGCGCGCGCCGCTCCTCACGGTCGCGGCAATCTTTCTCTCCGCGCATGCGGGACTGCACGTCTTCGACACGGCACGCGGATTTCTCGACGGCGATCATTGGCTGCTCGATCTGCCGGGCGTCTATCTGCCCGCACTCCTGACCGTCCCGCTCGCGTTCCTTGCGCTGCGCGCCGCACACCTGCGCACCATCTGAGAGAGGAGAAGAGCATGCGTCTCGCCCCCATCGAGAAGCCCCCGACGCTCAAGGCGCGCGTCGCCGGCTGGATGATGAAGCGCCAGCTCGGCAAGGTGATCATGCCGGCGCTCGTCGTGTACAACCGCGTGCCCGCCCTATACGACGTCTCATACGCGCTCCTGAAGGCTACGCGGAGTGGTCTCTCGCTGGATACCGGGCTGAGGCTGCTCGTTCAGACCTGGGCCGCGATGATCAACCGCTGTCACTTCTGCGTCGACATCGCGCAGGCACAGGCCGTGATGGAGGGGATCGGGCTCGAGAAGTTCTACGCCCTGCCCGAGTGGCGGGAGAGTCCGCTCTTCAGCGAGCGCGAGCGCGCCGCTCTGGCGTTCGTGGACGAAGCGACACGGAGCAAGAGAGTCGGTGATGCGACCTTCGAGCGCCTGCGCGAGAATTTTAGCGAACGGGAGATCGTCGAGATCACATTCCTGAACGCAGTCGAGAACTTCTACAACCTGATCAATCTCCCGCTCGAGATCGAGGAAGACGGGCTCTGCGCGATCCAGCAGCAGCGACACTCGCGCGCATGACGGAAGGCCAGCCGGGCGCTAGCGCCCCGACGTGGCTTTCCGTCTGCGGCATCAGCCGCACAGCCACCGAGCGCGACGTGTCGAAGATCAGCGCCACCCACCAGTCTCGAAGGCCGTACTTCTGGCGCAGCAGCCCCCGGATCTGGTCATGTCCCGACGGATCTCGAATGGGCTCAGCCACGTAGACGCCCGGCTTCCCCTCGATGCGCAGCACCACGCGCGGCGAGGTTTGAATATCCTCGAACCAGCTGTTTTCGGGCGCCCCTGCCTCGAGCCAAAGCTCTTCTTTGTTCGCCGCGTACCAGACGTGCGTCGAGCGCGTGGATCCGTCCGGCCGTCGCGTCTCGACGACGGCCACGCCAGCCGATTCCAACGCCCAGCCCGTGACACTCACGAACGCAAGCAGGAGCAGGACCACTACGAGGAGGGCACGCTTCATCGCATCCTCGATTCTTTTCCAATTCGCAGTGTGCCTGGTCGCACTCTTTCTCCTACGCGTACCCAAGCACGACACGTACGCGATGTGTCGCACCGTCGTCAGCGAGCGGTATGCCGGGTCGCACGCCGGGGAGAACCTCACCGTCGAGCTCGAGGCGCGTCACGCCGCGGCTCACGCCGTCCGGGTTCTCGACCGCGATCTCGTAGCGGGTCGAGCGGTGGCGGAAGGCGATCTTGAAGCCGGGCCAAGCCTTCGGGATGCAGGGGTCGATCTCGAGCACGCCACCGCGCCGTCGGAAGCCCAGGATCGACTCTAGCCCTGCCCGGTACAGCCAGCCGGCGGAGCCCGTGTACCAGGTCCAGCCGCCGCGTCCCGTATGCGGCGGTTCGGCGTAGATGTCGGCGCAGGCGACGTAGGGCTCGACCTTGTAGCGATGGATCGCGGCGCGCGTGCTCGCGTGTCGGATCGGTGCGAGGAATGAGAACAGCTCTGCAGCGCGGTCGCCGTCGCCGAGCTGCGCAAAGGCGATCACCGCCCAGACGCCGGCGTGGGTGTACTGGCCACCGTTCTCGCGGATCCCCGGTGGATAGCCCTTGATGTAGCCGGGATCGAGCGGCGTGCGGTCGAAGGGCGGGGTGAAGAGCAGTACGAGGGCGTCGTCGCGGCGGACGAGGCGCTCGTCGAGCGACGCCATCGCCCTCGCGGCACGCTCCGGGTCGGCGGCGCCGGAGATCACGCTCCACGATTGCGCGATCGAGTCGATCTGGCACTCCTCGCTCGCGACCGAGCCGAGGACCGTGCCGTCGTCGAAGTAACCGCGTCGGTACCATTCTCCGTCCCAAGCCTCGCGCTCGAGAGATTGGCGAAGCCCTTCGGCATGCCGCCGCCATGCGCCGGCACGCGCGGTCTCGCCGCAGGCCTCGGCGAGGGGAGCGAAGGCCGTGAGCGTCGCGTGCAGGAACCAGCCGAGCCAGACGCTCTCTCCCTTGCCTGCGACACCGACGCGATTCATGCCGTCGTTCCAGTCGCCGCCGCCGAAAAGGGGGAGGCCGTGACTTCCGACGGCGAGGCTCCGATCGAGCGCCCGCGCGCAGTGCTCGAACAACGTCGCCGTCTCGGCGGAGACCTCGGGCTGGAAGAACGACTCGGGCTCGCCGTCGCGGAGCGGGGGCCCGTCGAGGAAGGGCACCTCCTCGTCGAGCACCGCGCGGTCGCCCGTCACGCCGACGTAATGCTCCGTGGCGTAGGGCAGCCAGACGGCGTCGTCGGCGAAGCGGGTGCGTATGCCCCGGCCTGACGCCGGCAGCCACCAATGCTGCACGTCGCCCGGGGTGAACTGGCGGGCGGCCGCGCGGAGCAGGTGCTCCCGGGTGAGGTCGGGCCTCGCGAGCGCAAGCGCCATGCCGTCCTGCAGCTGATCGCGGAAGCCATACGCGCCGCTCGCCTGGTAAAAGGCCGAGCGCGCCCAGACCCGGCAAGCGAGCGTCTGATAGAGCAGCCAACGATTCAGCATCAAGTCGAGCGAGCGATCCGGCGTCGTGACCTGGACCGTTCCGAGGACGTCGTCCCACGCCTTCACGGCGGCGCCGAGAACCGCGTCGAGGTTCACGCTCCGGTAGCGCGCGATCAGCGTGCGCGCCTCCTCGGTCGTCATCGCCTCGCCGAGCAGGAACACCACCTCGGAGCGCTCGTTCGGACGAAGCTCGACGCTCGTCTGCTGCGCGCCGCAGGGGTCGAGACCCGCGCCGACGCGATTCGAGAGCGTCGCACCCCTCGCGAGCGCGGCCGGCTGATCGAGAGAGCCGTTGCGGCCGAGAAACTCGGTTCGGTCGCCGGTCCAGGACTGCTGTCGTCCCGCGAGGTCCGCGAAGGCGACGCGCGTGCCGCGCTCGAGGCTCCAGGGGTTCCGGGCGAGCAGCGCACCCGTCGTGGCGTCGACCTCGGTCACCAAAAACGGCGCGGCCGCCTCCCGCGAAGCAGCGAGGGCCCACTCGACGTACGCCGTCACCGAGAGCCGACGCGAGCGGTTGGAGCGGTTGTGGAGGGTCAGGCGCGAGACCTTGATCGGGTCGGCGGGCGCCACGAATTGCAGCAGCTCGAGCGTCACGCCGTGGGCCGTGTGCTCGAAGCGGCTGTAGCCCCGACCGTGTCGCGCGACGTAGCTTCCGGACTCGTCGCGGATCGGCAGCGCCGTCGGGCCCCAAAGCGCGCCGGAGTCGTCGTCCCGCACGTAGATCACTTCGCCGGGCCGGTCGCACACGGGATCGTTCGACCACGGCGTGATCTGGTTTTCGCGGCTATTGCCCGCCCACGTGTAGCCGGAGCCCTCGGCGGAGACCTGGAAGCCGAAGCCGGGATTCGCGACGACGTTGATCCACGGCGCGGGCGTCCACTGACCCTCGCCGAGGACCGTGACATACTCCCGCCCGCCGTCGGCGAAACCGCCGAGGCCGTTGAAGAGCTCGAGCTCCGGCCGCGGCGCGGCGGGCTCTGCCGTGCGCGCTGGAGCGCGCGCCGGAGGCGGCGCAGGGGCCGGCTCCGTCTCCTCGAGCCGCTTCACCTGCTCGGATAGACTCCCGCGCCGGCTGAGCAGCACCGCCCGCGCGGCGCTCCGCAGCACCCCGCGCGCCTCGTCCGACACGAGATCGGATCGCAGCACGAAGACGGCGCCCGGCGCACCGTCGCCCACATCCGGCGTCCGGGACTGGCTCGCCCGCACCAGCGCTTCGAGCGCGTTCTGGAGATCCTGCAGGTAGGACGAGGGCCGCTCGTTCAGGATCACGAGATCGACAGAGAGGCGCTTCATGCGCCAGTACTGGTGGGCGCGCAGCATCTCGCGAACGATCTCGAGGTCCTCGACGTCGTCGATCCGGATCACCACGATCGGCAGGTCGCCCGAGATGCCGTGGGGCCAGAGCGAGGATGGCGGTCCGAGCGTGCGGCTCATCACGTCGGGAGCCACGCGGAGCGTCGCATCGGCATACAGCACGCGGTTCGCAAGACGCTGGAAGACCAGGGCCTCCTCCGGGCCGACGCCCAGGTGATGCAGCTGCACCTGGGCCTGCGTCCAGGCGAGCGTGACGGTGCGCTCGAAGGCGGTCGGCGTATCGTGCTCGTCGACGAGGTCGAGCGCCTCCTCGCGGGACGGCGCAATCAGGGTCCAGAACGCGACACGAACCGTCCCTCCGGGCGGGATCCGCACGCGACGGCGCAGGCTGAAGATCGGGTCGAGCACGCAGCCGACCGAATTCGAGAGCGGGCGGCCGTCGATCACGGAGACGGGCCCGCGGATGGTATGCCCGCGTCCCAGGAAGCGGGCGCGGTCGGTCTCGTAGCCGCCATCGCCCACCGTCTCGCCCTCGACGACGGCAAGATGCGCCGCCCACACCTGAGGATCGCCCGGCGCACGCCGGCGACGCGTCGCCAGCAAGGCGCCGAGCGAGGAGACGAATTCGGTCTGCACAAAGAGCTTCGAGAAGGCGAGGTGCGCCGCGTCGGCAGCCGGCGTCGCGAGGACCACTTCGGCGTAGGAGGTGAGCTCGATCTCCCGGACTCGGGCGCCGAGATTCGACACGGAGACGCGACGCACCTCGGCGTCGTCCTCGGCGGAGACGGCGATCTCGAGCGTGGTGACGAGGCTTCCGTCGCGCCGGACGATCTCGGCTCGATCCTCGGAGAACGCCACCTCGTAGGCGTCGGGCTCGACGCCACTCGGTTGGTAGGCGGCCGACCAGATCGCGCCGCTGCTCGTGTCGCGCAGGTAGACGTAGCTGCCGGACGCGTCGCAGGTCACGTCCTCCCGCCAGCGCGTGACTGCGAGGTCGTGCCAGCGGCTGTAGCCGGAACCGGCCGCCGTGACCATCACGGCGTAGCGGCCGTTCGAGAGCAGGTGCGTGCGCGGGACCAGGTCGTGCGGAGAGTGGAAGCGCCGCAGCATCGGGAGCGCGAGGTCGCGCACGTTCTGCGAGGCCGCAACCTCCTCGGCCCGCGGGCGGGCGACGGCGACGCTGCGCGGCGTGCGCTCCTGAAGCAGGAGCTCCGTCGCCCGCACGATGGGCTCAGCATGGAAGCGGCGGCGCATCGGCGCGTCGAGCAGCGTGTTCGCGATTGCGACCACGGTCATGCCCTGGTGGTGCGCCATGTAGGCACGCACGACCGCGACCTTCTTGCCCTCAGGCACCCGTGCCGGCGTGTAGTCGAGAGCTTCGTACCAGCCGTAACGTCCGCGCCCGCCTTCCGCGGCAAGCTGCTCGAAGTTTCGGGCCGCCGCCTGCGGATCGACCATTGCCGCTAGCGCCGTGGCGTAGGGCGCGATCACGGCGTCCGCACTGAGCCCGCGCTTCAAACCGAGCCCGGGAACGCCGAAGTTCGAGTACTGGTACGTGAGCTCGATGTCGCGTGCGTTGTACGCTGACTCCGAGACGCCCCAGGGCACGCCGAGCTCCTTGCCGTAGGCCCGTTGCCGTCGCACCACCAGGCGGCTCGTCTGCTCGAGCAGGCTCCCCGCCGGCCCGCGCATCACGAGCGACGGCATCAGGTACTCGAACATCGAGCCCGACCACGAGATCAGCGCCGAGCCGCGGTCGACCGGCGTGAGCGAGCGCCCGAGCCGGAACCAGTTACGGACTGGCACGTCGCCCTTCGCGATCGCGATGAAGCTCGCGAGCCGCGCCTCGGAAGCCAGTAGGTCGTAACAGCTCGGGTCGAGCGTTCCGTCGCTGCAGCGGTAGCCGATCGAGAGCAGCTGCCGGCTGGCATCGAACAGGAAGCCGAACTCCATGGCGGCAAACAAGCGACCGGCGCGCTCGGCGAGGGAGGAGAAACGTCGCTCGAGACCGGGCCTCGTGTCGGAGCCGTCGGGCAGTGGCGCGAGGTCGCGTGCATGGCCTCGGATCGATGCGACCACCGCCTCGGCCCAGGCAAGCGTCTCTGCGCTCGCGTCGTCGCGTCGCTCCGCCGCGAGCGTGCGTGCAACGTCGATCACGGTCTCGGCGTGGCGCGCGAGTTCGTCGAGGCGCGCCCCGAGCGCGGACGGTATCGAGACCGGAGGCTCGAGCGCATCGGCCAGGGTGTCGAGCGCTTCCTCGAGCTGCCGGCGCGTCACTGTCTGGGTGCGGCGGTCCTCAGCGAGGGCCTCCAGCGATTCGCGAGCGAGGCCCAGCGCATCGGCGATCCCCGCAAGAGCGTCCAGGCTCGCGTCTCTCGACATGACCGGGCGCGCGATCATCTCGCGGCACGCGTTCGCGAGCGCGATCAAGTGCCCGGCGAGATTGCCGCTGTCGACCGACGAGATGTAGCGCGGGTCGAGGGGTCGCAGATCTCGGGTGTCGTACCAGTTGTAGAAGTGGCCGCGGAAGCGCTCGAGGCGTTCCAGCGTCCCCAGGGTCTCCTCCAGTCGCTCCGCGGTGTCGGTTGCACCGAGCCAGCCGAAGTCGCGGGCGCTCACCACCGAGAGCAGGTAGAGCCCGATGTTCGTGGGCGACGTCCGATGCGCTACCACGGGCTTGGGATCTTCCTGAAAGTTGTCGGGCGGGAGGTGGTGATCCTCCGGGGTGACGAAGCGCTCGAAGAAGCGCCAGGTGCGGCGCGCCACGAGGCGGAGCGCCCGGGCGTCGGCGGCAGAGGCGGGCGTCGCGCCGGCGGCGGGCGGCGGAAGGCTCGCCCAGCGGGCGATCGCGGGCGCGAGCAGCCAGAGCGCCAGGAACGGTGCGGCGATACCCAGCGCGGCGCCGTCCGTGCCCGCGGTGACGACGCTCGCGACGAGCGCGAGCACGAGGCCTCCGGCCATCCCCCGGTAGTAGCCGGAGAGATCGAGGCGGGCTCCGAGGTGCGCCTGGGCGGCGGTCCGCCACTCGAGCAGACGCCTTCGCACGACGAGGCGGTAGAGCGTACGCGCGATCGCGTCGGCCATGAGCCAGGCCTGCTGCGGGAGAAGCGCGACCAGAAGTCCGATCTGCGACAGCGCCAGTGCGAGATCGGCGCCGACACCGCGAAGATGGCTTCGCTTCGAGATCCCTCGGCGCCGCGGCAGCAGGCCGGCGAAGAACGGAAGCAGCGCCGGGGCCCCGAGCATGGCAAGCACCAGAGCGGTCCACAGCGCGGCGGGCGCAGGCGCAAGCAGCCATCCGGCCGCGAGCGCGAGGAAGGCGGTCGGCGCCGACAACGTCCGGCGCAGGTTGTCGATCATCTTCCAGCGCCCGACCGCGGGCACGACGTCTCGCGCCGAGCGCTGCGCGCCCGCCGCCGCGGGCCCACGGCCGAGGATCCACGGCAGGAGCTGCCAGTCGCCACGCGCCCAGCGGTGAAGCCGCGCGGCTGCGACCTCGTAGCGGGCCGGATACTCCTCCACGACCTCGATGTCCGTGACCAGACCCGCGCGGGCGAAGATCCCCTCGAGCAGGTCGTGACTCAGGACGGTGTCGTCCGGGACGCGGCCTTCGAGGGCGGCCTCGAAGGCGTCGACGTCGTAGATGCCCTTCCCGCTGTAGGAGCCTTCGCCGAAGAAGTCCTGGTACACATCGGACACCGCGAAGGCGTAGGGATCGATCCCGCTCGGTCCCGAGAACACGCGCTGGAAGAGCGAGCCTTCGCGGCCGGTCGGAAGCGCGGGCGTAACCCGCGGCTGCAGCACGGCGTGACCCTCGACCACGCGTTGCGAGATGGGGTCGAGCCGCGGCCGGTTCAGCACATGGGCCATCTTTCCGACGAGACGGCGCGCGGCGCCGCGGGGCAGCCGCGTGTCCGCGTCGAGGGTGATCACGTAGCGGACGCCCGGCGGCACGAGGCAGGGCCGGCCGCCGACGGGCAGGAAGGTCGTGTCGCCGGCGCCGCGCAGCAGCCGGTTCAGCTCGTGCAGCTTTCCGCGCTTGCGCTCCCAGCCGATCCAGAGGTTTTCGCCCGCGTTCCAAAGGCGGTGTCGATGGAGCAGCAGAAAACGATCGCCATCCGCCATCTCGCCATGGCGGCGGTTCAGGCGCTCGATCCCGTCGACAGCGGCGCCAAGCAGCGCGTCGTCTCCGGGTGCGCTCTCGGTCTCGGCGTCGGTCCAATCCGAGAGCAGCGCAAAGCGCAGGTCGTCGTCCGGGCTCGCGAGGGAATGAACCTCGAGACGCTCGAGCTGCGCCTCGATTTCCTCCGGCGTCGAGAGCAAGGTCGGCACGACGACGAGCGTCCGAAGGCTCGGCGGCACGCCGTCCCGGAGCTCGAGGCCGGGAAGCGGCTTCGGCCCGAACCGGTTCGTGACACTCTGGTTCACCAGCGCGAGGGCCAGGTCCGATGCGGGAACGAGGGCGAGGAGCGCGAGCAGAAACAGCGTCTCGGAGCCGATGCCGGCCTGGGCGAGCGCGATCACGGGCACGGCAAGAAGCAGGGCGGTGAGGCTGGCGATGGTTCCGAGATAGCCAGCCACGCCGGCACCGAGGTAGGCGCGCAGAAGCCATTGACGCAGCGGGACGCGGAAAGCGAGCTCACGCTCGAAGGCAATGCGACCTCGAGAGAGCAGGAAGTAGCCGGGATCCTCTTCGCGACGTTCGGGCGGATCGCCGTCGCGCGGCGGCGCGAGGCCCGAGGAGCGGGCCGCCAGGATCGCCCGTCGCGCCACGTCGAGCTCGTCGTGATGGCTTCCCCGCGCGAGCTCTTCGATCGCATGGCGATAGCGATCGCGCGTCGCAAAATCCATCTCGCCGAAGCGGCTGCCCGCCCGCAGGCTCTCGTCGACGAGGCTCACGCTCTCGACGAAGTCCGGCCAGTCGATGTCGGAGAGAAGACGCATGCTCGTGACGACATTGCGGACGGTCACGTTCATCGCGCCCTGACGCTGATGCTCCTCGCGCACGAGCTCGTCGGCGCTCATGCCCTGGGCGGCGAGACGCTCGTCGAGCCAGTGCAGCGCGGGCGTGACCGTCGGATCGTGCTCGCGCAGCCGCTGCACGAGCTGCACTGCGAAGGCGCGCGGCAGCGACCTCTCGTCGAAGCGACGCAGCAACGACTCGGCGGGCTCGGGCTCGCGCTGGCTCTCGCCGACCAGTCGGTCGGCGAGAGCATCGGCCTCCTGACGCGCAGCCCGGCTCCTTACGATGTGCTCGGCGACTCGCCGCATGTTCTCGACCAGCACGATTCGCAGCGTGATCGCAACCGCCCAGAGCTCCCCGATCGTGAGCGGCTGCACGCGCTGGTACGCGCGCACGAACCGGCCGAGCGTCTGCGGGTCGAAGCGGCTGTCGGTGTGCGCGACGTATGCCCAGGCCAGGCCGAAGACGCGCGGATATCCCGCGAGCGGTCCACCTGCGAGCTTCGGAAGCTGGCGGTAGAAGCCACGCGGGAGGTCGTCGCGGATCTCGCGAATCTGCTCCTCGACGACGTGGAAGTTGTCGACCAGCCACTCGGCAGCCGGCGTGATGGCGCGCTCCTCGCGGATCGTGTCGCCGATCCTACGGTACGCGTCCAGCAGGACGCGGCTGTTGTCACGCAGGCGATTCGTGAGCCTTCGTCCGGAGACCCGCCGACCCTTGACCTGCTGGGCGACGGCCAGGCTCGCGGCATGCTGCTCGAGGCGCTCGACGCCGAAGAGCTCGGCGCGGATCGGGTCCTCGACCTCGGCGTACGAGGTCGGCGACAGGCTGCCGAGCGCTCGAAGGATGGCCTGCCTCACGGGTCCTTTCGGTCTTGGGCTGAGAAATCAGCCTATCGCGCTTGCGCCGCGAGAGCCCGCGCACTGCCACCAGGAACGCCGCTGACGCAGCCTGCTGAGCTACCTGCTCAACCGACTCTCCCGGCCCGATCGTCTCGCGTGCCGCGGGGCGCGATCAGCGCTCGAAGAGGGCCTCGCAGCCCGTTCCCGCGAGCCATGCATCGACGACCTCGCGATCCCCATTCGCGAGCGCTGCATGTGCCTCGCGCAGCCAGCCGAGGCATTTCGCCTGATAGCTGAACGGGCGCTGCACCCAGGCTCGTCCGTCGATGCGACACTCCACGAGTTCCGCACCCCGAGAGATGGCGGCGGCGTTGGCCAGGAGAAACGGCGCATACACGCGTCCGACTTCGCAGAAAAGCGCGTGGAGCGTCTCCGGCATGGACTCCCGGCCGAGCCAGCCTGCGTCCTCGGGCTCCAGCCCGGACAGGTCGTCCACCGCATCCACCCACGCGTACACGCGGGGCGCCGTCTCGATGGCGATGGCCATGGGCGTGGGGTCGAAGCCTGCGAGCTGCGTCAGCTGTCCGTAGAGGCCGAAGTCTGCTGCTCCCGGTCGGCTGCCCATGACGAAACGCGAGCGCTCGAGATGCGCGTCGAGGAGCCGCAGCAGGCGCCGGTAGCTCTCCTCGATCACGGGGCCGGTCGCGTCGTTAGATCCCACTACGCCGAGCCGCGCAATTTGCCGCTGCGAGAAGATCTGGCCCAGTGAGACGGCCTGCGCCTCGGGCTGGTTCGTGCGCGACCAACGCGGCAGGATCGCCGCCGCCTTGGCGATGTCGGGAGCGAAAGACCAGCGGTAGTGGAACATCGCCTTGGTGAGCCATTCGTCGGCGTAATCCTCCAGCAGGCCGTCGAGGAACGCGATAACAGCGTCGGGCGGAATGACGGAGCGGCCGGCATGCAGGGTCTCGAGCCGGCGCAGCAGCGGCGTCGAATCGACGGCCGCTTCGAGACGGCCCTCAGCGTCCAGAAGTATCAGCTGCGGCAGTAGCTCGACGCGCGGCCTCGGAAGCCCGCGCGCTTCCGGCGAGCCATTGAGAATCCAGACGTGCGGGATGCGCCGGTAGCGCAGCACCGCGCGCAGCTTTCGGCTGTAGGGAGAGCCCGGGGCGCCCACCAGCGGCAGCGGTCGATCGATCATGTCGAGGCTCTCCCTGTCGGAAAAGTGCCGGAAGACCTGCCGCCGCCGACGCCCGCCGCCGACTTGCGACATAATGTATCTCAGTGGCTCGCTACGACGACCGAAGGCTCTTCTGAGCGGGGCTGGCAGCGTGGACCTGGCCGGTGAGTGGGTGCTCTGGGGCTCCATGCTCTCGCCGTTCTCGCTCAAGCTCGAGGCGATGCTGCGCTTTGCCGGCCTGCGCCATCGCTGGTTGCCGGCACAAGGCGGCTTCAGCGAGGCGCTGCGTTTCGCCCTCCGTCACCAGCGTGTCGTGCGGCGGCGGCTGCCCCTAACGTGGCCCGCCATGACCGACCTCGACGAGTTTCCGCTCGTGCCGTTCTTGTTTGGCCCGCGCGGAGAGAACCTCTACGACTCCACGGCCATCGGGGAATGGCTCGACCGAAACGGGCTGACTCGAGCGTCTCCGCTACTGCCCTCAGACGACGACGCCTTGCGTTTTGCTCTGCGGCTGGTGGACGAAGCCTGCGACGAGGTCGGACTCTATCTGGTCCATCACAACCGCTGGGTCGTGGCCGCCCGGGATAACGATGCGGGCGCGCGCCTCGCGTCCGAAATGAGGCCGCTCGCGGGGCCGGGGGCCGTGCTGCTGAGACGCTCGTTTCCGGCCCGTCAGGTACGTCGGCTTCCCTACCTTTTCAGTGTCGCACCGGCCGGGCACGATTTTGCGGATCTGCCGGTACGGCTCCGACCGCCTTCGCGCCTGGGATACCCGGCGACGCATGCGCTGCTCGAAGAAGCGTTTGCCGCATTGCTGGGCGCCGTCGAGCCACTGCTGGCGAGGCAGCCCTTTCTGTTCGGTGCGCGCTTCACGCTGGCCGATGCCAGCCTATATGGTCAGCTCGGGATGAATCGCTCGGACGCCAGCGCCTACGCCCGCGTTCGTCGCGCCGCGCCTCACGTTCACGCATGGGTCGAGCGGTTGGCTCGTGGCGACTTCTCGGGTCACGACCCGAGCGCCGCGCTCAGGCTGGACGACGCGCATGGGCCGCTCTTGCAGTGGATCGGCACGACGTTCGTGCCGCTCATGCAACAAAATCTTGCTGCGTGGGAGCGCCATCGGGCGAGTGGAGAGACGCGCTTCAATGAAGCCGGATTCGATGCCGGGCATGGGCTCTACGACGGCACTCTCCGGGGCCATCCGTTTCGCAGCGTCGTCAAGACGTTCCAGGTGCGCGTGTGGCGCGACCTCTGTCGTTCCTGGGATTCGCTTCCGGCACGCTCGCGCGCGAGGGTCGCGGCATGGCTTGCGCTGGACGAAGGGCCGCGCGACGAATCCGTCGCGTCTGGCGATGAGGAGGTCCGGCATTGAGATCCGTCGGCCGCCGACTTGCGCCGCATCTGATGGCGGCGCTCACCAGTCCCCGCACGCGCGATCTGCGTCGTCGTGTCGCCGAGATGCGAAGACGGC
>CAYGXT010000040.1:0-13457 GCA_964353695.1 uncultured Myxococcaceae bacterium | reverse complement strand
CCTCGGCGCGTCGCAGATCTTCATCGTCGACGACAACTTCATCGGCAACAAGAAGCACGCCAAGGCCCTGCTGCGCGAGATGGCTGCCTGGGGCGAGAAGCACGGGCATCCGGTTTCTTTCAACACCGAGGTCTCGCTCAACGTCGCGCAGGACGAGGAGCTGCTGGCCCTGCTGCGCGCCGCGCACTTCACCACCGTCTTCATCGGCATCGAGAGCCCGCGCAAGGAGTCGCTGCAGGAGACCCACAAGATCCAGAACATGCACGGCAATCTGGTGGACAGCGTGCGGCGGATCCACTCCTACGGCATCCAGGTGCAGGCCGGCATGATCGTCGGCTTCGACCACGACGACGTCACCATCTTCGACGAGCAGCTTCGCTTCATCCAGGAGGCGCGCATTCCCGTCTCGATGACGGGCATGCTGCAGGCCTTGCCCAAGACGCCGCTCCACGAGCGCGTGCTGGCCGAGGGCCGGCTCGTGGCGGAGTCGACGGGCGACCAGTTCGTGTTCTCGAACATCCTGCCCAAGTCGATGAGCCGGCTCGAGCTGTACCGCGGCTACCGCAAGCTGCTCGAGCAGCTCTACGACTTCCGCTACTACCGGCGGCGCACCCTCGACTTCGTGCTCCACCGCGGCGCGCAGGTGAAGGGCTCGAGCGGCGCGAGCGTGAACTCTACGGAGGGCCGCCTCTTCCTCCGGATCATGAAGGAGACGATCCTGCAGGGCGGGCCGCGCCGCGCCTGGTTCACGCTCTCGTTGCTGGCAACCACGCTGCTCCGGCGGCCGAGCGCGTTCAAGGAGGCCGTCTCCTTCGCCCTGATCCACAAGGCGTTCCAGGAGTACATGGAGACGCTCTGCCGCCACCTCGACTTCGCCATCGCGCAGATCGAGAGGCAGGGCGGCGTCGAAGCGAGGGAGCTGGATCTCGCATAGCGAGACGGGCCTGGCTGTGAGACCGTTCGTTCATCCGCCCTGTCGGAGTCGAACGGGAGATGACGATGACACGATTCATCGAGCGAAACGGAAGGCCGAATCGCCAGCGCAGCGTGTGGCTCGTTGCAGTGATGCTGGCCTTCAGCGCGACACTCCAAGCTGCCGCCTACGCACAGGGCGTCCTGCCGGTACCGGACCGCCCGTTTGAGGGGATCGCCAATCGGACGCTGGCGGGGTCCAAGCCGGACTATGCCTCGCCGGCGCGTGCGCCCGCGGGCGCACCCAATGTCCTGCTCGTCCTCATCGACGACGCGGGATTCGGAAATCCTTCCACCTTCGGCGGACCGATCAGCACGCCCACACTCGAAGGGCTGGCGCAGCGGGGATTGCGCTACGACCGCTTCCACGTCGCCGCGCTCTGTTCGCCGACTCGCGCCGCGCTGCTCTCCGGCCGCAACCACCACGCCATGCACTTCGGCTCCATCGCCGAGGCGCATAGCGGCTGGCCGGGATACGACGCTCAATGGCCCAAGGCCGCAGCGTCGGTCGCTGAGGTACTGCGGCAGAACGGCTACAGCACCGCAGCGTTTGGCAAGTGGCATCTCACCCCGGATGACCAGCAGGGTCCCGCCGGCCCGTTCGACCGCTGGCCCAATGCGCTGGGCTTCGACTACTTCTGGGGCTTTCTCGGCGGGGAAACCGGCCAGTACGACCCCGTCCTGGTCGAGAACAACAGCATCATCGGGGTGCCGACACAGAAGGGTTTCTACTTCCCGGACGCAATGGCGCAGCGCACGGTGGAATGGATTCGCGACCAGAAAGCGCAGGCGCCGGATAAGCCGTTCTTCGCCTACTTCGCCACCGGCGCCAGCCATGCGCCGCACCACGTGCCGAAGGAGTGGAGGGAGAAGTACAAGGGCAAGTTCGATGCCGGCTGGGACAAGTACCGTGAGGAGACGTTCGAGCGGCAGAAGAAGCTCGGCGTCATTCCGGCAAGCGCGAAGCTGACGCCCCGCCCTGCTGCCTTGGCGGCCTGGGACTCGCTCCCGCCCGAGCAGAAGAAGCTAAACGCGCGCCAGATGGAGGTCTACGCCGCCTTCACGGAGAACGCCGACTACCAGGTGGGCCGGGTCGTCAGCGCCATCGACGACCTGGGTCTGAGCGACAACACGCTCGTCCTCTATATATTCGGCGACAACGGCGCCAGCATGGAGGGCACGGAGACGGGCTCGTTCAACGAGATGACCATGCTCAACGGCATCCCACTCACGGCGGCGCAGCAGCTGCAAGCGATCGAGGCGTACGGCGGCCTCGATGTCTGGGGCGACGCGCGCACGCATCCGCACTACGCGGCCGCCTGGGCCTGGGCAGGCAACACGCCTTTCCAATGGGGCAAGCAGGTGGCCTCCCATCTCGGCGGCATTCGAACACCGATGGTGATTTCGTGGCCCAAGCGCATCAAGGACAGGCACGGTCTGCGTAGCCAGTTCATCCATGTCACCGACATCACACCCACCATCCTGGAGGTAACCGGCATCCGCGCGCCAGAGCAGGTGAACGGGATCACGCAGATGCCGATGCACGGAGTGAGCTTCGTCCCCACTTTCGACGACGCCAAAGCGCCGGAGCGGCATACGCAGCAGTACTTCGAGATGTTCGGCAATCGCGCCATGTACAAGGACGGATGGCTCGCGAGCTGTCGCTTGCAGCGAGTCCCTTGGAAGATGGATCCCGAGACGGTGGCGAAGTTTGCGCCTGGGGAGTGGGATCCCGAGCAGGATCCGTGCGAGCTGTACGACCTCAACGCGGACTTCTCGCAAGCCGATGACCTGGCGGCCAAGTATCCGGAGAAGTTGGACGAGCTCAAGTCACTTTTCTGGGCCGAGGCGGAGAAGTATAACGTCACGCCCCTGCTGGGAAGTTTGGCGCTTGCCTGGGGACTGCGACCGCCTGAGACCGGGCGCACGGTGTTCCGGTACTCCCAGGGAACGGAAAACATTGCGCCCGGCATGATCCCGCGCATCTACAATCGCTCGTACGCCATCAGCGCCGATCTCGATATCCAGCGCAACACGTGTCTGGTGTGGTGGTGCGTCGGAACCGATGGCGTGATCGTCGCGAACGGCAGCTTCCTCGGCGGCTTTTCGCTCTACGTGCAAGGTGGCAAATTGCGTCATACCTACAGCTTCCAGGGCTTGAAGCTTGATACGATCGTCGCATCCAAGCCGTTGCCTACGGGGAAGGTCAACGTCCGCTATGAGTTCACGGCCGACACACCCGGGAAGATGGCGACCGGCGGCATGAGTCGGCTGTTCGTCAACGATGAGCAGGTGGCGGAGGGGCGCATCGAGCACAGCGTGCCGCTTCGCTTCAGCGGGTACGCCGGGATGGACATCGGCCGCGACAACGGTCTTCCCGTCTCGCCGAGCTATTACTACTACTGGAAGGCGCCGTTCCCGTTCGCCGGCAAGATCGAGAAGGTGGAGATCACGCTACAGCCCATGCCCGGCGAGGTGCGAGGCCAGCGAACCACTGGGGTCAGTCCCTGAAATGAGGTCTCGGAGGCACGGCCTCGCGCTATCCTGCGGGCATGGCGATAAGCACGGAGCTGCGCGAGCCCTCCGGCGATCTCGAGACAGTGCGGCGGATCGTGACCACGGCGCTCCGCGGGCAGCCCGCGCGCGTCTTCCTGTTCGGGTCGCGCGCGCGCGGAGACCATCGCCACACCTCCGACTTCGACATCGCGGTGCTGGCGGCGCATCCGCTTCCGCGCGGGCTGCTCGGAAGGATCCGGGAGGAGCTGGAGGAGAGCCTGGTTCCCGTCCCGGTGGATCTCGTCGATCTCGCGGAAGCATCGGTAGCGCTTCGCGAGCACGTGCTGAGGGAGGGCCGCGAGTGGATCGTCTCCGAAGCCGACTGAACCTGGCATCCCGCACGCGGGCGCGTCTGGTGGAGCTGTCCGGCCGCGCGAGCGTCTCGGATGTCGAGCGTGATGCGGCGATCCAGCGCTTCGAGTTCTCGTTCGAGGCAGCGTGGAAGGCGGCGCAGCACTACCTGGCCGAGAAGGAGGGCATCGATGCCGCCTCTCCGAAGGCGGCGATCCGTTCCTCGCTCCAGGTCGGTCTCCTCAGCGAGGCGGACACCCGCCTCGCGCTCGAGATGGCCGACGACCGGAACCTGACTGTGCATACCTACAACGAGGACCTCGCAAAGCGGATCTTCGCCGACCTCGACCGCTACGGGGAGCTCCTCGAGCGTTGGATCTCGGCGATGGAGCGCCGGGCGGGCTGACGCCTCTGATCTGGCGCGCTGTCTCAAGCTCCCGTGTAGCTGCCTCCATGAGTCCGCCAGCGCCGTTCACTGGCCGCGCGTGACGTCCTGGAGAGGCATCTGCGGCACAGCCGCACCTCGGACGCGCGAATAGCAGAGGCAATCTCGCGGCTCGCTTGAGATGTTGGGATGCACCATGAAGCGCCGCAGCACGCCCTCCCGTTGCATACCAGCCTTCTCGAGCACACGTGCCGAGGCACGATGCTCCGTGTCGCACACCGCCCAGACCCGGAACACGGAAGGCTGTTCAAGCAGCCATCCAATGACCGCCGCGACGGCCTCGACCATGAGACTCTGACCCCAGAAGTTCCGACCAAGTACGTAGCCAAGGTCAGCTTGCCATGCGCGCACGCCGCAACCGACCATTCCGATGACGCGCTCCGTACTGCGCTGAGTCAGAGCCCAAGCGAAGCGACGACCTGACTGCCATTGCGACTCTGCCTTGGCAAGGAAGGCGCGCGTGTCTTCGATGTTGCGATGCGGATGCCAAGCCAGGAACTTCGTGACCTCGGGATCTCCGGCATACTCTTCGAAGATCGCTTGAGCGTCAGCCGGTGTCGGCCGGCGGAGCACGAGCCGCTCTGTCGCAAACGTTTCCGGAGGATGGATCATCGATTGCTCGCTGCTGCCTAGGGTTGAGCTCAGCGGCGGCCGGTCAGGGCCGTGCGCTGCATAGAATGGTTGGGATCACCGTGAACGAGGAAGATCTTGATTGTTGCGCTCGGCAGCTGCGAAATCCGTCTAACAAATTGGCGCTCAACTGCACCAAACTGCGCTGACCGGTAGCGCTGGGACTGAGCCGTCCGCCGTCAGAATGGCACCAGAGGCCGATTGAAACAAGCTGTTTGGTGGCAGCTGCAGCGCCGTCTTGGACGGTGCGTTACTCGCGCGGCGGCTTGGGGAGTTGCGCTCCGTGCCAGACAGCAACAACCCAGACGACCGAGCCCTTCACGCGATAGAAGAACCGATACGGTCGAACGATGACCTCGCGGTGAGGAAGGTTTGGAAACTCCGGAAGTCTTCGGCCTGAGCTCGGGAAGCGCTCAAGTCTGCCGAGAACCCGCTCGGTGCGCTCGCGAAAGCGAACGGCCGCACCCGGGTTCTCCGCAAAGATGTGCCGAACGGCAGCCAAGAATTGACGCCGCGCCGCGGGCGTGAACTAAACGATCACCGGCGGCTACGAGAGAGGACCTTGTCGGCGTCGGCGAGAACCTGGGCAAGGCTGAACCCACGGCCGGCCGTGATCTCCCGATCGCCGCGAGCGAGTTCGTGGAGAAGCGCGCGCTCGCGCTCCTGGCGCTCGTAAGTCTCGACGCTCACGAGCACCGCCGCGGCGCGGCCGCGCTCGGTGATGACAAGGGGCCGCTTGGAGCCCCGAACACGGCGCATGACCGCCGCCGTCTCCTGGTGGAGGTCCGAAACGGAGACAGCCTTATTCTCGCGCGGCATGGGATCGACTCCGATAGGGTGAGCGCAGCGTATCGAGGGCCCTGGCCAGGGGCAAAGCAGGCTGCTCCCGAGCTCTTCTCTTCGCATCCGCCCAATTCTTCTTCGGCCCAACACCCCCTCCGCGCACCCCCGCGAGGATCGCAGTGTTTTCCGGCCGGGGAGTCCGGGCGCCAGGCGGGGGTCTGGATCAGGTTCCGGGCGGCCGGGACCGGCCCATTCCCCCCCGGGGGCGGCCGTCCGGGGATGATCCTAGTCATACGGCCCGCCGGGCCAGCTGCGTAAACTGAACCAACGGTCGGGGGACGCGGTGGCGGACGCAACATACGACGCGGTGATCATCGGGGCAGGCCACAACGGCCTTGCCCTCGGCACCTATCTCGCGCGCGCGGGCCTCGAGGTCGGCATCTTCGAGAAGAGGGCCGAGGAGGGCGGAGGGCTCTGTACCGAGGAGCTGACCCGGGCCGGCTTCCTGCACAACGTCCACTGCAACTACCACACGCTGGTGGGCGTATGCCCCGTCTACGAGCACCTCAATCTCGAACAACACGGGCTTCGCTATGTACGCCCCCCCGTGCAGATGGCATCGGTCTTCCGGGACGGAACGGCCCTCACGGTCCATACCGACCTCGACAAGACGTGCGCTTCGCTGGCACGCTTCTCGCGCAAGGACGCCGACACTTTCCGGCGTCTCTACGAAGAGACCCACGGCTATCTGGACATGATCCTGCTCACCCTCATGTACTCGCCTCCGATCTCGATGAAAGACATCACAAAGGCGCTGGTCGCGTGGGGCGTAGAGGAGAGGGCGGAGTTCCTGAGCGTCCACCTGCGGCGCCTCAGCATCGACCAATTTCTCGACCAGCACTTCGAGAACCCGAAGGTGAAGGCGCATCTGGCCTTCCACGCGGCATGCGCGGGCTACTCCACCGACCGCAAGGGCCTCGCGGTCTCGTTCCCGCTGCTGGTGGGCAAGATCGACAACTGGCACCTCTGCATCGGCGGCTCCCACGCCCTCGCCCACGCGCTGTGGGAGGCCTTCGCCCACGCTGGCGGGCGCGTCTTCTTGCAGCATGGCGTCGCGCGGATCCTCGTCGAGGAGGGCCGCGCCGCCGGCGTCGTGCTCGAAGACGGCAGCACCGTGAGAGCCCGAAAGCTCGTCGCGAGCTCGATCGACCTCGAGCAGACATTCTTGGGGATGCTCCCGCCCGAGATACTGCCCACTGGCATGCGCGAGGACATCGAGCGCTTCCCGCACATGGACTGGTCGTTCTTCAGCGTACACCTCGCCATGAACCGCCCTCCGCAGTACACGGCCGCGGAGTTCGATCCCGATGTGAACCAGGCCTGGGTCGTAAATCTCGGATACGAGAGCCCGGCCGAAATCGACCGCCACTGGCAGGACGTGCGCGCGGGACGCCTGCCCGACCCGCGCCCGAACGCCGCGGTCAACTCCCTCTTCGATCCGACCGATGCTCCCGCGGGTGGCTACACCGGCCTGCTACGTCACTTCGCGCCCTACGCGCTCGCGGACGGCGGGCCCGAGGCCTGGGATCGTGTCGCACGCGACTACGGCCGCCGCTGCATCGCAAAGTGGCGGGAGTTCGCGCCGAACCTGACCGAGGACGCCATCCTCGACTGGGCGACCTACACGCCGCTCGACATCGCGCGCCGCATGCCGAATATGGTGCAAGGCGACTGGATGGGGGGCCTCATCGATCTCGAGAACATGCTCGATCGCCGGCCCTCCGCTGCCCTCGCGCAATACCGCACTCCTGTGCCGGGCCTCTATCTCTGCGGCGCAACCCAGCACCCGCACGGGTTCGTGACCTTCGCTCCGGCATTCAATGCGCTGCAGGCGATCGCCGAAGACCACGGCGTCGAGCGATGGTGGAGATAGCGCCGTGGCAGTCGGCCCCGTCAGCGTGCGGCTCGACGAGAGCGCCGCGAGCGGCCTTGCGCACATCGTCTGCCAGTTTCTGGAGCAGGATCTCGCAGAGTTCGAAAAGAAACGCCGGCGCGCGGCGCGGCTCCGGGGGAGGATCGCGATGACGGCCTCGGACCATGACGTCACCGTGACGCTCGAATTCACCGGCAGCGAGATCGTCATCTTCGACGGCGAGCGGCAGCCGATCGACGCCTCGATCGCGGGCCCGCACGCGGCGCTGGTGCGCCTGCTGCAGGGGGAGACGAACCCGCTGATCGAGCATCTGCGCGGCCGGCTGCGCGTACACTCGCGCCTGCGCCGGCTCTTCCTGCCACTACGCCTCCACCGCATCGTGAGGCTCACGCCGGAGGCTCCCCATGCCGGATGAGAAGTACGACGTCGTCATCGTCGGCGCCGGCCACAACGGCCTGTGCACCGCCGCGTATCTCGCCCGCGCCGGACAAAAGGTGGGAATCTTCGAGAGCCGCCACGAAGAGGCAGGCGCGGTACACACGAGTGAAGCCACCGTGCCCGGCTTCTGGCACAACCTCCATGCGCAGTACATGGAGTTCATCGACTACATGCCCTTCTACCACGACTTCGATCTCCGGGGCCTCGGTGCGCGGCTGATCAAGCCCGAGTGTCAGGTGGGGATGGCATTCGCCGACGGCAGCCCTCCGCTCCTGATCTACACGCCCGACCTCGAGCAGAAGACGCACCGCAGCATCTCTGTCTACTCGAAGCACGACGCCGACGTCTTCACGGACATCCGGCGCAAGGTCATGGCGAAGGATCGGCAGATCGCCGCCATGCTCTACGGGCCGCGCCATCCCGAGGCCATCCTGGGCGCCCTCAGCGAGCTCTGGTCGGATCTTGGCTTGAGCCCCGCGGATATGGCAAAGACGGCCAAGGAGCTCATCGACCGCCTCTTCGAGTCGACGCAGCTCCGGGCGGTTCTCTACCGGCAATGCCTCGAGTGGGGGGCCGACCCTCATCAGGGGACTGGCTTCGCGTTCGTGATCTGCTGCATCTGGCTCTGCGGCATCCACTATATGGTCGTCGGCGGAACGCATATGCTCGGCCATGCCATGGCCAGTGCCTGCCTCCGCGAGGGCGTGCACCTGCGCTACAACCACCGCGTCCGTGGCATCTCGACACAAGCGGGCCGCGCCACGGGCATCGAGCTCGAAGACGGGCGTACGGTCGAGGCGAAGATCGTCGTCTCGAACCTCGACATCCGAACTACTTATTTCGACCTCGTGGGCGAAGATCTCATCACGCCCGAGATGCACTCTGCGGTCGAGAACTGGCGCTTCGGCCCCGAGCATTGCCTCGGCACGCCCTCCTTCGCACTACACGCGCCGCCCGATTACAAGTCCGCACGGCACGACCCGGACATCAACCGCTGCTTCTACACCATCGTCGGCTACGAGAATGCAGAGCAGGTTTCGGAGTACATCCTGCAGGCCTTCGCCGGAAGACCTCCGGAGCGGCCCGCGGCGGGAACCTGGGTGAATACGCTCTGGGACCCGAGCCAGGCCCCGCCGGGCAAGCACGCGATGAACGGCTGGTTCTTCTTCCCGAAGGCCTCGGACCTGACCGAGGCCGAATGGAACGAGGTGCGGTCGACCTACAACGCGCGCTTCCTCGAGCTCTGGCAGCGGCACGCGCCCAACATGACGCGCGACAACGTGATTGCCGACGCGCTCTACACGCCGCTCGACATCGAGCGCGAGATGGGGATGCCCGAAGGGGACTTCGGCCACGGCCGCCCGAAATCGTTGTCGGCGCTCGCCATGGGCGAGTCGCCGGCGCGCCGCCAGGGACGCACGGACATCGCGGGCCTCTACCTCTGCCCGGGCAACGGGGTGAGCGCGGCGCCCGGGTACACAGCCTTCAAGGTGATCGCGCAGGACTTCGGTCTTCCCGAGATCTGGAAGCGCGACGACCGCATCTACTGAGAGGCCGATGCAAGATATCTATACGGCGGAGTGGTACGACGCGCTGCAGGCGCTCCTGAACCGGAACCCGGACATCGAGAAGAACGCGCCACGCGGGCGACTCAAGGTCCTGGCCGAGATCCGCGGCGACGGACCGTCGCCCTACGTCGCCGTCGGCGAGCGGCTCTTCTTCGTCGTCAACCTGAACGACGGCAAGTGCACCGAGTATCAGCAGCTGACGGATCCGCCGCCGCGCAAGGAGTTCGACTTCCTGTTCGAGGTGCCGGCCTCGGTGTTCGAGGGCATCGCCGCGGGCAGCGTCGACCCCATCGGTGCAGGCCTCAAGGGTACGATCCGGATCACGGGAGACATGCGGATCTTGATCCGGCATGCCGACCTCGTGAACGTCCTGCACCGCATCTATGCGCGCGAGGTCGAGACAGGCTGGCCGAAGGGAAAGCCGCCTTACTAGCTGGAGGACTGGCATGAACATGAACCGTCGCGAGTTTCTCGGCCGCAGCGCCGTGGTCGCGCTCTCTCTCGGACTGCTCCGGATCGCGCCTGCGGAGGCGGCCGCTGCGGCTTCGTCTGCCGCTGCGCCGACGGCAGGAACGCCCGTTTACTCGGCCTGGCAGGACCTCTACCGCAAGCGCTGGGTGTGGGACCGCGTCGTCCACTCCTCCCACGGCCGGGCGAACTGCATCTCCACCTGCTCCTGGAACGTCTTCGTCAAGGGTGGGCTGGTCTGGCGAGAGGAGCAGAACTCGGTCTACGAAGCGGCGGAGGGCGTACCCGACTTCAACCCGCGGGGCTGCCAGAAGGGCGGCTGCTACTCGCACCTGATGTACGAGCAGACGCGGCTGCTGCATCCGATCCGGCGCGTGGGCGAGCGGGGGGCGGGCAAGTGGAAGCGCGTCTCCTGGGACGAGGCTCTCGGCACCATCGCCGACGCCATGGTCGACGCCGCGGTCGAGAACGGCACCGGCAGCATCGTCTACGACAACGGCACCACCAATCTCGACTTCGGTCCCGACCACACGGGAGAAATGGAGCTCTTCAAGCTGCTCGCCTCTACGAACATCGAGTCGTGGGCGGGCGTGGGCGACATGCCGCATGGCGCGACGCAGACCTGGGGCATGTACAACTGCGAGGGGACGTCGGACGATTGGTTCAAGTCCGACTTCATCATGGTATGGGTCGGCAACCCCACCTACACGCGCATCCCCGACATGCACTTCATGCACGAGGCGCGCTATCGCGGCGCGAAGCTCGTCGTGATCGCGCCGGACTACAACGCGAGCGCAGTCCACGCTGACTACTGGATCAATCCGCGTGTCGGAAGCGACGCAGCGCTCGCGCTGGGCATGGCGCAGGTGATTCTCGAGGAGAAACTCTTCAAGCCAGACTACATCCGCGAGCAAACCGATCTCTCGATCCTCGTGCGCGAGGATACGCGGCGTTATCTGCGCGCGGCAGACCTGTCGGCCGCCGGTGGTAAGGACGTGCTGCAGCTTTGGGACGAAACGACGGATCGTCTCGCAGTCGTGCCGGGCTGCGAGGGAGAGGGCTCGACGTCGCTCGCCCTCGGCACGCTGAAGCCAGCGCTCACGGGGCGCCATGAGGTCACGCTCGCCGACGGCAAGAAGGTCGGCGTGCGGCCCCTGCTGGACTTCCTGCGCGAGCACCTCGACGCGGGCTACCGGCCGGAGAAGGCGTCGGCGATAACCGGCGTGGCAGCGAGCACGATCCGCCGGCTCGCGCGAGAGCTCGCTGCGGCCGGCTCGGCGATGATCTTCTCGTCGTGGGGGGCCGGCAAGCACTACCACAGCGATCTCATGCAGCGCTCCGAGATCCTGCTGATGGCGCTGACGGGCAACCAGGGCAAGTCGGGAGGCGGCCTGCGCATAGCGTCCTGGTGGGAGATTGACGGGCAGCGCTCGCTCTGGGGCGGCGGAGCCGGCCCCTCCTGGCTGTCGGCGACCGAGAAGCTGGGCCTGCTCTACAAGACGAAGGTCGGCGGGGGCCTGTCCTGGCGCGAGTTCGAAGCTCTCGCGGTGAAGTCGAAGGAGTTCACCGGGAGCGTTCCGACGATGTCGTTCCTGTACGCCCACGGCGGCTACAAGGAGCTCTGGGACCAGCCGGACGGCCATGATCCCGACCAGGCGCGGCCGACGGCGACGTATATGAAGGAGGCGGTCGAAAAGGGCTGGATCCCGGTCCGCCCGCTGCCGGGGATCGACCCGAAGGTCTTCTACTTCACGGGCGTGAACCCGCTGCGGCGCTGGCCGGCGCCTCAGGTCGCGCTGAAGCATCTGTGGCCGAAGCTCTCGCTGATCGCCAGCGTCAATACGAAGATGAGCACGTCGTCACTGATGAGCGACATCGTGCTTCCGGCCGCGGGCTGGTATGAACGTGACCTCATCAAGTACTCACAGGCGTACATCCCCTACGTGGTGCTCAACCAGAAGGTGGTGGAGCCTCTCGGCGAATCGAAGTCCGAGTGGGAGATCTCCGGGCTGCTTGCGAAGAAGATCCAGGAGAGGGCGCGGGCGCGTGGCGTCTCGACAGTTCGCGATGCCGCGATGAAGGGGACGGTCGACCTCTCGAAGGTCTACGACCACTGGAGCCTCGACGGAAAGTATCGCGAGGCCGACCCGCGTGCAGCTCTCGACGAGATCCTCAAGAACAACAAGCTCACCGGCGGAATGAGCTACGACGAGGCGGCGAAGACGGGCTTGCTGCCCGTGGTTCACGCGGAAGGCGGTCCGGCGCCTCTGTGGGCAGTCGGCACGCGCTACCGCCCCGGGCATACGGTCTTCCCGCACGAGCGATTCGTGAAGGAGAAGGAGGCCTGGCCGACCTTTTCGGGCAGGCAGCAGTTCTTGATCGAGCATCCGTGGTTCGAGGAGGCGGGGGAGACGCTGCCCGTGCACAAGGAGCCTCCGAAGGCCGGAGGCGACCACCCGCTGCTCATCACCGGAGGCCACACACGCTGGTCGATCCACGCGATCTGGCGTGACTCGGCGCTGATGCTGCGGCTGCAGCGCGGCGAGCCCGTGGTCTTCGTCGCCGTGAAGGATGCCCGCGCGCGAAAGGTCGCCGACGGCGACAAGATCCGCGTGTTCAACGACGTCGGCGCGTTCGAGGCCATGGCGAAGGTCGCCAACGGGGTGTGTCCCGGGCAGGTGATCATCTATCACTCGTGGGAGCTGTATCAGTTCAAGGGCTGGAAGGGACAGGCGGAGCCCATCGCCGCAGCCTTCAACCCCCTGCACCTCGCAGGCGACTACGGCCAGATCCACTATCGCGGAATCTACAGCGGGCCCGGACACCATCCGCGCGCACAAAGGGTGGACTTCGCCCGGGCGTGACTGGCCTCGCTACGCCCAGCTTCCAGGACTGAGGCGCTACCCGGCGAGCAGCTCCTCTCCGGGCACGAGGAGGTCTGCCCATGTCGCCCGAGCACGTCCTGGTCGAGCAGCACGACGACGTCGTCATGCTGCGGCTGCATCGGCCGCCGGCGAACGCATTCTGCCTGGAGCTGGCGAACGATTTCTGGGCGGCGTTCGAAACGGATGCCGTGAAGCGCGCGAAGGCATTGGTCGTCACCGGCAGCGGCAAGTTTTTTTCCGGCGGCCTCGACTTGAAGCTAGTTCCCGCCTATAGCGCGGAGCAGCAGCGCGAGTTTCTCGGCGTGCTGAATCGCGTGATCGGGAGACTGTACGGCTCTCCCGTGCCGGTCGTGGCGGCCGTGAACGGCCACGCCATGGCGGGCGCCTTCGTGCTCGTGCTGACCGCGGACTACCGCGTGGGAGCAACGGGCTCTTCACAGTTCGGGCTCACCGAGGCGCGCGTCGGGATCCCGTTTCCCGCCGCCCCC
>CAYGXT010000039.1:2024-13467 GCA_964353695.1 uncultured Myxococcaceae bacterium | reverse complement strand
AGAGATCTTCCGCCATCATCCTCCGGTAGGGACGCTTTCCTCCGTCGAGACGGCGCACCAGCTCCGCCAGTACCGAATGAGCGAGGATGGCGGAGTAGTTCACGCGCGTGCCGGGCACGCCCTCGGGCAGCAGTCTGCAGGCCACCGCTGTCATGGCCTCGATGTTGCCGATCAGTTCCGGCGGAATCGGCGGCAGACCGAAGGGCAGGCCGGCCTTGTGCACGATGAGGTCTCCTACCGTGATGCTCTGCTTTCCCTTTTGCGCGAACTCGGGGATCACCTCGGCCACCGGCGTGTTCAGCCGGATGTCGCCGCGTTCCACCCGCATCATCACCATCGTATTGGTGAGCTGCTTGGCAATCGACATCGAAAAGAACACGTCGTCGATCCGCGCCGGTCGCCCCGCGGCGCGGTCGGCGAAACCGAAAGCCTCGTAGAAGGCGATCTCGCCGCGACGGGCCACGAGCAGCACGCAGCCGTCGTAGCGCGAGGCGTCGACATCGCGGCCAATGGCGTCACGCAGACGCTGTAGTCGTTTGGCATCGAAGCCGAGAATCGTGGGATCGCTAATCGTGGACACGGTGGATCTCCTCGTGCAGTTGCCGTCTCAGCACCACCAGCTCAGTTCTCTGTAGAGGATCGATGCGTTCTTCTCCAGAGCTCAGAAACTCAGTGTGGCAGCGCCGCGCTTGATCAGCTCGTGCATGACGCTCGAACCGGTGATGATGACACCCTCGAGCAGGCTCTCCTGGGTGTAGCCACGGCTTTTCACGCAGGGGGTGCAAGCCCACAACGTTCCGCCCCGGGCGAGAAAATCCCGCAGCATGTCCGCCAGCGGTTCGAGGGGTTTGACATGCGTCATGTCGGACGCGCCGCGCCGCACGATATCGACGCCAGAACTGGTGAGAAAGATCGAAACCCTCAGGCCGGCAGTCATCCCGCCGAGAGCGATGATCAGGCCAGCCGATGACAATTCGTTTTCGATGCCATGGGTGATCACGACAACCAGATCGCGTGTTTCCTTATCCATCACCGTCCTCCTTCGTTCGGGGGGTGTCCCGCTCGGGATTACTGGCGCCCGCTTGACGCCGGCTGCGTTTGTGCCTCAATCTGGGAGAGCGATCGACGATCGCAACGATTTCGCCCGACGGTATCATGATCCCCGACGAGTCGAGGGTCTGGAAAGGGAAAGTGGGCCAAGCGATGAGCCGGATCAAACACGAATCAGAATCGCGCATGACGCGGCGCCAGTTCAGCAAGCTGGCGGCAGGCGGCCTCGCTGCGGTCGGCCTCGCCGATGGCCGTGCTGAGGCTGTGAGCGCCCCGCGAACTCCCGCGGACGCCACTCTGAGCTACGCGGATGCGACTTCGGCAGCAGTGGGGCTGGCGGGAGTGCCCCGCGGGTCCGCTGCCGAGGCCACAGAGAGCGCGCTTCGCGCGGCCGCGCTCGCGGTCACCGATTTTTCCTGGCTGAGCCGGGGCGACAGCGTGTTGATCAAGCCGGTCTGTAACTCCGGCAACCCCTACCCCGCCACAACCGATCCGGTGGCGCTACGGGCGATGATCGCCTTGCTGCGCGAGCGCGGCGCCGGCCGCGTGCTCGTCGCCGACATGTCGGGGGTCGAGACCCTCCGCTTCAGCAAAGATCGCCTGCGTGGCAGCACCCGCAAACTGATGCAGCAGAACCGCATGGCGCCAGTCGTCGAGGAGGCCGGAGGCGAGGTTCATGCGTTCGAGGAGCAAGGCTGGGACGCCTTCTTCGAGGACACGCCGGCCACGGCCGGAAGCTGGTCGCAGCCGATCATGATGCCGACGGTGCTGAACGAAGTGGATCACGTCGTGCTCATGCCGCGTTGCGCGCGTCACTTGCTCGCCGGCAGCACCCTGGGCATGAAGGCCGCGGTCGGCTGGTGGCGCCACGACTCGCGCCTCGAGTACCACCGCGACGCGGCGACGCTGGCGCAAAAGACAGCCGACGCCAACACCGTCCCGTCGCTGACGAAGAAGCTGCGCCTGGTGCTGACCAGCGCCACGCAGGTGCTGACCACGTTCGGCCCCGATCAAGGCTACGTGGCGACGCCGACCACCGGACTCATCCTGGCCAGCCCGTCGCTCGTCGCTCATGACATGATCTCGCTGGCGTGGCTGCTCGAGAACCGCAGCCTGATGGCCGCAGCCGACCGCGACGGTGTCCTCAAGGACCCGAACACGTCCGCTCTCTTCATCAACATCGCCAACCGCGTCGTGGTCAACTGGTTGGGCGGTATCGGCGACGTGCTGAGCACCCAGCGGCTGGACCGCTACGATCACCAGAGCATCTGGGACGACCGTGTGTTGCGCCGCGCGTTCCTGAATTCGGGTGGTGTACCGCGAATCGAACTGATCAGCGAGGGCGGCTCCGTGCCCCCTGAAATCCAGGACAAGTTGCGAGCGGACGTCTCGCTGACGGCGTGAGAGCCTGCCCTCAGAGGGCGGATCTTCATTCTCCGTTGCGCTCCCAGATGGACTTCAGCCTGTAAACCTGCAACGACATCAGCCTCGCCTTGCCGCCCTTGACCTGCACCGAGACCGATTGGTCTTCCTGCGTTGGGATGAACGGCAGCGGGACGTAAATCAGGCCGTCACTGGCGAAGACTTCGAGCATGGTCCGATCGACGAATACAGTGAGGCGTTGCTTGCCATCCGTCAGGGGCGCCAGAACGCGGTGACCATGGACGGTGATCTCTTGCTGCATTGCGTCGTAGACGATCTTCGCGCCGCGCAGGTTGA
Source organism: uncultured Myxococcaceae bacterium (assembly GCA_964353695.1). GTDB lineage: Bacteria > Myxococcota_A > UBA9160 > UBA9160 > UBA9160 > MYXO. The sequence goes on along the minus strand of CAYGXT010000039.1, from coordinate 10,698 downwards.
ACTCAACGGTCTCGGCGTCGCCCGGCTCGACTTCGGCCCGCAGCTCAATGAGCTCGGCACGAAGATCGGTAGGCGAATCGGCTTGGTTCGGCCCGTCGCGCAGGGATTCGAGCTCTCTGACCGGCTCCCGGCGAAGCCGCGCGCCTTCGGGAGTGCTGCGCAGGGTGAGTTCGCAGGGGAGGCTCTGCAATTGGTTGAACGGCATTCCTGGCGACGGCGCCTGGCACCAACCGATCTGGATGCGGCGACCGTCCGGGATATCGCTGTAGGTCTGGGCCGCGTAGAACCCGCGACCACGAACGTCAGGCAGCTTTGACGTCTCCGGCGTGAAGCTCGTCCCGTCGAACGTGCCGATGGCGTATTCACTGTTCGCGGCGGTGAGCACCCACTTCTTCTTCGAAGCGTCGCCATCGATGGGTAGCTCAAAAAGATCCGGGCATTCGAAGAGGAACCTGTCTCCGTCGATTCCTCCCTCGCGGATGCTGGCCAGCGTCCATTCGCGAAGGTTCGGCGAGGTGAAGAAGTGGGCCGTATGCTTCTTTTCCGGCAGCTCCACGTAGAGAAGCATCACCCATTTCTTCGTTGGCTCGTGCCAGAACACTTTCGGGTCGCGATTGCCCGCGGTGATCTGATTCACGACCGGATTGCCGCTGAACTTGTTGAAGTTGCGTCCGTCCGTGCTGTAAGCAAGGCACTGCGTCGTGGAATTTCCCGCGGCGGTGTAGATCAGCACGAGCGGTGGCTTGCCATCCTTACCGAAGCCGCTGGTGTTGTTCCAATCAACGACCGCGCTGCCGCTGAACATCGCTCCCATATCGTCGGGATAGAGCACGACGCCGTGCTCATGCCAGTGGACGAGGTCGCGGCTCGTTGCCTGCCCCCAGTGCATGTTGCCCCACGCCCAGCCATAAGGATTATGCTGGTAGAAGAGATGATACTCGCCTTTGTATAGGACGAGACCGTTCGGATCGTTGAGCCAGCCACGTTGGGCGGAGAAGTGGAGCTGCGGGCGCAGTGCCTCAGCGTAGAGATTCCCCGAGTCGAGCAGCGTGTCGGATTGCCGCAGTGAATCGAGCGCCTTCGAACCCACGGGCAAGAGGTCTGCGACCACGCTCAGCTTCTTGCCAGCCCACGCACTCACGTCGAGCGCTGCCCACCAGTCGGCCTTGGCGTCGGCCAGCTCGATATCGAACCGCCGCACCTGCGCGCCGTCCACGCTGATCGTCACGACGCGCTGCTTCGCGCCGGTCTTCACCGGAAAATGGAGCAGCTTCTTTTCGATGACGATCTCTCGCATGACGTCCTTCGCGACGGGCACCTGCGGACTGGCGAGCCCGACGGAACCACGGTCGCCAATCTGCGCAGTCTGATCGACGCTGATGGGACTGTCGGCAATCGCGGCTCGGAGAGGGCCGCCGCCCCCTCATCGGGCGGGGGCAGGAGCAGTTGCATGGCGGGGCGACATTACACCAGAACCGGGAAAGGGTCTTGCGCTGTGACGACCCAGTTCGAGGAGTGCGGTGGTTTACACAAGCGTTCCAACTGTAGAATGCGGGAATCAGGAGGTTCCAAGGATGAAGACCCTTCGACTCGTATGGACTGTTGGCACGCTTGCAGCGGTGGTGGCGTTCGGCGGCATGGCGGACGCACAGAACCTGCGTGGCTCCTCGACCGGCCCGACGACCGCCAAGGGATACAACGACCCGAGCCAGGTCTGGCATGTGCAAGACGTCAAGCCGGCCGACAACATGTATCCGGTGGTGCTGCATGCGGAGCAGGACAAAGCGGCGCGCGGCAAGTTGGCCGAGTTGGAGGAGCGCTTCGGCCGCAAGCCCAACATTCTCATCTTCATCATGGATGACGTCGCCTGGATGGACCCCGGCTTCAACGGCGGCGGGGTTTCCGTCGGTGCCGATACGCCGGCCATGGACCGTCTGGCCGGCGAGGGCTTGATCCTGACCTCGGCCTACTCGACGCCGTCGTGCACACCCACCCGCGCCTCGATCCACACCGGCCAGAATCCCCTGCATCACGGCTTGTTGCGGCCGCCGATGTACGGCGAGCCCGGCGGCCTCGACGGTTCCGTCACCCTGCCGTCCATCCTCAAGAAGCTCGGCTACGTCACCCAGGGCGTTGGCAAATGGCACATGGGGGAGAACCAAACCTCGCTGCCGCAGAACGTCGGCTACGACGACTACCGCGGCTTCCTCGGCGTGTCCGACATGTACACCGAATGGCGCGATGTCGACTTCAATCCTGAAATCGCCCTCAACCCCGAGCGCTTCGCGAGAATCCAGAAGCAACCGTTCAGCAAGGCCGACCTCCACTGCACGCCGAAGGATGCAAAGAAGTGCGAGGAAGTCGGCATCATCGATCTCGATTCGATCAAGGAACTCGATCAGGAATGGTTGAAGCACAGCGTCAGTTTCATCAAGCGCATGGCAACGGCCAAGGAACCCTTCTTCCTCTATCATGCCACGCGCGGCTGCCACTTCGACAACTACCCGAATGACCAGTTTGCAGGTCGCTCGGTGGCCCACACCACCTACGGCGACTGCATGGTCGAGATGGACTACATCCTCGGCCAGTTGGTGCAGGCGCTGCAGGACTCCGGGCAGCTCGAAAACACGCTGATCCTGCTGACCTCCGACAACGGACCGGAATGTGAAATCCCGCCGCACGGTCACACGCCGTTTCGCGGCTGCAAGGGCTCGAGTTGGGAAGGCGGAGTGCGCGTGCCGACCTTTGTGTCGTGGAAGGGCGTGATCAAGCCGCGCAAGTCGGATGGCTTGTTCGACCTCGTCGATCTCTTGCCGACGGTGGCATCGATCGCCGGCCGTCCAGGCGCCGAGGTGGCGGAGTATTTCCCGAAGAGCACCTACATCGACGGTGTCGACCAGGCCTCGTTCCTGATCGCCGACAGCGGCCAGTCGTCGCGCCGCAGTCGGCCCTACACCTTGAACCAATATTTTAGCGCCATGCGTGTGGACGAGTTCAAGTACATCTTCACCGCCGAACTCGAGAACGGATTCTTCGACAAAGGCCACACCGGCGGCTTCAGCGGGCCGATCATCACGGAGACCGGTGGCGCGGTCATGATCAACCTCTACACGGATCCGCAGGAAGACGTCAGCGTCGGGATCCGCCACATTCCTGCGGGCGGCGTGGCGATGCTGGCTGCCGCTGACTACATGAAGGAGTTGATTCGCTACCCACCGCAGTTCAAGGTCGGATTCCTCAGCAACAACCCGCCGTATTACAACTTCGGGCCGACGTTGAAGCAGGCGCTCAAGCTGTGGTGGCAAGGCGCGCCGGAAAAGCCGGCCCCCTGATCGACCTCCCAACGGCCCAATGACCACTCGAAGGGACCACGAACCATGGCTGACAATCGTCCCGTGCGTTTCATTGCTCACTTCACCATCGATGATCCGAATCGATACCGGATCTACGAGAAGGGCTTCTTCCCGATTCTCGCCGCACACGGTGGCCGGTTTGTGACGTACGACGATGCTCCTACCGTCCTCGAGGGTCGCCACGCGGAGGGCCGAACCGTCATCCTCGAGTTCGATTCCGAAGCGGCGCTCATGGGCTGGTGGGAATCACCAGAGTACAGGGCACTTGCACAACACCGTCATGCGGGGACGACGACGCATTCGGTCTTCTTCGTCCACAGTGCGCCGACTCGCTGATTGCCCTCCATTCGATCGTGATCATGTGACGCTAGCTGCATCGGGTATCCCAGAACGCCGGCTCTGCGACGGCGAAACAACCAATCTGGCGAATTTCTCGTGGAAGAGCCTGCTCTCCAATGGCGGCTTCGTAGCCGACGTTCGCGCCGATAGCGTGCTCAGCGGCTCGTTTCTGCTTCGCCACCAATTTCCCTCCCGCAATTCCGTCCCGCAACCACCAACAGAAACATCGAATGCCTTATGCAGGCGCCGGGTCGACTGCGTCAAGGACACGCAACTCCGTTCATAGCGGCGTGCAGTAGAGAATGAAGGTCGACGTACGCTATAGGGTGCGCGGGAGGTTCGCATGCCGGGAAGAACGGTTGTGGTGGCAGGCGTCGGTCCGCCGAAGGGCCTCGGGGCTGCGATCGCGCGGCGTTTCGCGCGCGAAGACTTCCGGGTCACCGTGATGGGGCGCTCCGCGGAGAAGTTGGACGCGACGGTGCACGATCTGCGCGCTCCCGGTGCAGTGGTCGAAGCCGTAGTTGGCGATGTCACAGACGAGGCGCTGGTCCGCCGCGTCGTCGCGGCTGCGGATGTTCCCGCCGCCCCCTTGGAGGCCGCGATGTTCAACGCCGGTGGCAACTGGCCGCAGGGGTTTCTGGCGATGGACGCGACGTTCCTGGAAGGCATGTGGCGCACCAATGCGCTGGCGGGATTTTTCTTCGCCAAGGCCGCAATCGAAGCCATGCTGCCGCGTTAGCGCGGGGCGCTGATCTTCACCGGCGCGAGCGCGTCACTGCGCGGCCGCACCAACTTCGGTGGGTTCGCGTCGGCGAAGGCTGCGCTCCGCGCGCTGGCCCAATCGGCCGCACGCGAGTTCGGTCCACAGGGCATCCACGTGGCGCATGTGATTATCGATGGTGCCATCGACGGCGATCGCATCAACACGTTGCTCCCGGCATTGAAGGCCCAGCGCGGCGCGGACGGGTTACTCGATCCCGACGCGATCGCCGACAACTTCTGGCACCTATACTGCCAGCCGCGCACCGCGTGGACGCACGAGATCGACCTCCGGCCCTGGGCCGAGCCGTGGTGACAACTGCGGATCATCCCGCAAGGAGCAGCTCAGTGAACAGTCGTAAACGAGGCCGGCCGTCGTCCACTCGTCCAGCAGCGGCGTTGCTGGCGTAGGGCTGGCTGCATAGTGGCTGCACTTCGGGCCTAGCCTGCGGCCAAACGAAAACGCCCCGAGAGTAACCTCCCGAGGCGTTTCGTTATTGCTGGCGCGCCCAGCAAGACTCGAACTTGCGACCTTGAGGTCCGCAACGGGGTCGCCGCCATCGTGAAAAGTGAGGAATCGAGGGATATTGCGGACTTAGCCGCTGCCTAGACCCTGCCCGATTGGGTCATTTCAGGCCAAAGTCCCACCACAGTCCCACCACCCCCAAACCGGGCCAAGCGGCCGATGCTCAGGCGGCGTGAACTACCCGTCCCTGGCGTAAGCCACGATCATGGCTCCTCAGGAGGGGGCAGTGATGTTGATTGCAACCCGGGGACGTTGGGGCTCAGGATCGCCCTGGGTGCGTCAACCCGGACTCCCGCCCCGCCGTCGGTGTACCTACTGGCGTGGCCCCTCGGGCCGAGGGTTGGGTAGTGCCCGTTGGAGGCCTGCTGCGGTGAGTTACGCCGAGGTTCGCCGCTGGCGAGCTTTCTTCGCTGCGGGTTTCGCCGCCCTGGGGGCTGCACCAGCGGCCAGATAGCTCGCGGCGGTTTGCGCCCAGCGCAGCAAGGTGTCGGTCAGGGCGGGTGCTAGTGCGCCGAGCAGCTCCATGCTGGCTGCACCTGGTGGCACCGAGATCTCACGCAGCCGGAAACGCGTCGCCAACAAGATCGCCGCGACTACCCACTCCGGCGGCATGTTGAGCGCGGCAGGCCACGATGGCATCGGGCCATCTTCGTTGAAGCCTTGTGCCATCGGCGTATCGACCACGCCGGGCATGACGAGCCCGACATGGACCATCGACGTATCCAACTCGGTACGCAGCGCTTCGGTGAGCCCCACCAGCGCAAATTTGGTGGCGCAGTAGCCGCCGAGTGGTGTGATACCGCGACGCCCGCCGAGCGAGGCAACGTTGATGATCGTGCCGCGCTTCTGCTCATGCATCCACGGCAACGCCGCCTGCATCATGAACAACGCCCCGAAGACGTTCACCCGCAGCATCGCTTCGAAGTCTGCCGCCGAGAGCTGCTCGACCGGCGCCGGCTTCAGAAGCCCGGCGTTATTGACCAGGATATCAAGGCGTCCCCACTGGTGACGGACCTTGGCCACAGTGGCGCGTGCGGCACGCACATCGGTCACATCGGTTGGCACGACGAGAGCGCGCCCGCCTGCACCCGTGACCGCGGCGGCGACGTCTTCGAGTTGCGCACGCCGCCGAGCGGCCAGCGCAACCGCCGCCCCTTGGCGCGCAAATGTCAGTGCCGTTTCGCGCCCGATGCCACTCGACGCGCCCGTGATCAGCACCACCTGATCGCGAAACGATCCCACCAGCGGCAGGATTCGTTCGAGCACCATGGCTCCCTTCCTCCGCGGTCACACTAGCGCTTGGCGGCGCGAGCGGCCGACCGCTTCTTCGTCTGTGCCCCGCGCCGGCCAGCTCCGGGCTTCGACGCCTCCGCCAGCAGCTCCGAGGCAAATCTTCCGACCTTCTCGTTGACGTCGCGAATCACATCGCAAATGGCTCCGATCGTGTGATCCTGCAACCGCATCACCTCCTTGGCCGGGCCCCGCAGGAGGCGGGTGTCCTCTAGGATGTTTGGCGGCAGATCGGCAATCGACTTGTGGCCGGTGGGTCCTGTGCTTCCTCATTGACGAGAACGGCTGTGACTCGCGCCTTTTCATGCGCAAGGGCGGCAAGGAGCAGCCGAGAGCCTGCACCGACAGCATCCGCATCTTGAATACCCGCGCGTGCTCGACGGACGCTTCGGAACGTCACCGAGGGCGACTGCCGTTGCGCAGCCGCTCCCGCCACCTCTGCTCATCCACCTCGGCTGATGCAGTCGACTGGATGAAGTCGACGAGCACCTCGACGAAGCGCCGCGAGTTGTCGCGGTAGGGGAAGTGGCCCGCATTGGTGAAGATCTCGAGCCGGCTGCCTCGAATACGTTCGTGCGCCGAGTACGCGTGAGCCACCGGGATCAGTGGATCGTGCTCGCCCCAGACGATCATCGTCGGCATCTCGGCGGCCAAATAGAGGCGGTCGCCGGCGCTCGCACGCTGCCCCTGGATGTCGATGACCGTTCGGACCGTGTGGATGAACGCTTGGCGGGCGTCGGGGTCGGACAGCGATACAAAGCTGCGCCAAATCTCGTCCAAGTCGGGACCCGCGCGTAGTCCGGCGCGCCCCAGGAAGCGTGCGACCCCGTCCACCGCGTCGCACAGTCCGCGGCTGCAGAGCAACGGCAGCACCCATTCGGCGCCGGGCAATGCCGCCGCCCGCAGCAGGAGGTGGAGTTCATGTCCGAGGCCACCACTGGAGACGAGCACCATGCGCTCGCAGCGCTCCGGGAACTGATAGGCGAACTGCATCGCCACCCCGCCGCCGAGCGAATGCCCGACGATCGTGCCACGCTCGTAGCCGAGCACGCCGAGCAGGTCCCGAACTGCGCTGGCGTACGCACCGAGCGAGTAATCGGCCCTCGGCTTCGCGGACGAGCCATGCCCCAGGAGGTCTGGGGCAACAACCGTGTAGCGTTCGGCCAGCCGGGGCAGCACCTCCTGCCAGGTCGCCGAGCTTCCAGCGATGCCGTGGATGAGTACGAGCAGGGGACCGCTCCCGGCGACCCGATAGCTCACCCGGTCACCGTGCAGGGTGATCTCACGCGGTTCCACTGTTCCTCGACCCGACATGTCGGAGTTCACGACGACCATGTTCGTCACCTTTCCTAACCGCGTGTATGCTCCGGCCCCGGCGCTGGCACAAAGGGCCAGCGCCATCCGGCAGGCGGGCGAAACTGGCGGATGAAGTCGGGATCGCAGCTCTCAAAATCGTCACGGATCGTGGGCAGTAGCGAGTTCATCGGCCGCTCCCTTCCATCAGAAAGTCAGCGATCGCCGCATGGGTCTCTCCCGGTCGTTCGAGCTGCGGAACGTGTCCGCAATCGAGTTCGAGGTGACGCGCGGCGGGCAGGGCACGCTTCACGTGTGCGGCGAAGCTGATGGGAACAAGCCCATCGCGTTTGCCCCAGACGAACAAGGACGCCGGCTCGAGCCGGGGCAGGCGCGTCCAGAACCCCTTCGCGCCGTGCGGTTCCTCGAGGTAGATCTGGCGTGCCGCCGCATAGAAGGCCATGCGCCCCTGCGGCGTCAGGTAGGCGCGCAGGAATTCGTCGACGCCCGCCTGCACCCAGTTGGATTCTGCGACGGGAATGATCCGGTGCACGACGGCCTCCACGGCCCAGCGCGGGGCGAGCTGCACGAGCCCGAGCTCGGGGCGTAGCAGGCGGACCAGCGGCGCCCACGGCCGCTCGCGCCGCCACGCCAGCGAGGGCGACAGCATCACCAGCCGCCGCACACGCTCGGGATGGCGCAGACCCAGCTCGAGGGCGACCCGTCCGCCCATGCTGTTGCCGATCACATGCGCCCGCTCCAGCTCGAGGGCATCCAGCAAGTGAATGACCGCGCGGGCGAAGAACGGTGGGTGGTACGCCGCCCACAACGGTTTGACCGAATCACCGAATCCGGGGAGGTCGAGGGCAATCAAGCGGAACGAGTCTGCCAGAGCCGCGACCGTCGGCAGGAACGAACCCTTGGTGGCACCCAGGCCATGGATCAGCACAACCGCCTCGCCGGCGCCCGCGGTGAGAATGGACAACTCGCCCGACGCCGTTTCAATGCGCTGAAACCGCAGCCGCGCCGGCCCGGCGACGCCGCTGGTCGCCGCGAGCAGTCCGACCCCCAGGTTCAGATTGTGACGAATGACGAGGCGGCCGGCGCGATACGC
>CAYGXT010000039.1:0-2014 GCA_964353695.1 uncultured Myxococcaceae bacterium | reverse complement strand
ATCACCACGCCGGCCTCGGCGCAACGGTCCAGGTCCGTCGGCCGGTCGGTGCACGTCTCGCCGCAGCGTGCGTCGGCCTGCCCGGTCGCGCGGTTGCCCTCCTCCACCTGGCCGGCGCGATACGCGGCCATTCCGCCGCGCAGGTCGCGCGCGATGCCTTCCCAGGTTCGACGGTCGGCACTGAGGGTGGCGTCAGCCTGCGAGCGCGGCTCCGCGCTTGTGATCGTGGCCCCGCCGGCGCCAGCGAGCACATCCCATTGTCCCTCATCGGGAATGATCAGGCGGATGCGCGCCTGCCCCTTTGGCGCGTCGAAGACGCTGGCGTCGAAGCGCGCGAGCAGCACGTGCAGGCTGTCGGGCGGTGAATTGGTGACTTCTTGTGAGGCTGCAGCCAGGGCCATGACATCCCTCGAGACTCTGTTCACAATGCCTTTCGGACCGCCTGCCAAACCGCCACCCGGAACGTGCGCAGGAAGGTGATCAGGTTTTGCTTTGCGGAGCCGGGATCGCGCCCTTCTCCATCGCAGCGCGCAAAGCCCGTTCGATCTCTTGTGCAAATACGAGACGTACCGCCTCACCCCCGAGTGACCGCAGCGCCGTGAGCGCCTCGCCGACATCGCCGGCGGACCGACTTCGGGCAAAGCCACGACCGCTGCGCTTCGCGAAATGCCTGACGAGTTTCGCGGCGGCGCGGCGCATGCTGTGGCGGATGAGCGCCGCGGCTTCCGCCCCGGTCTCGATGTCCAGACCGGCATCGTGGAGCTTGAGCCCGATGTCGAGGAGGCCGGGGCTGGGGACCAGGTAGGCCGGGGCATGCTGATCGCCGTGACGGCGCAGCAGGCCCGCCCGCACGAGCGTGGCAACGAACCCCGCCGGCCGATCTCCCAGGCGCTGGCAGAGCTCCGCCTCGCTCAGCGCCAGCGGCGTCTCCTCAGACCACGGCTGACGCAGCTGTTCGCCGATGCCCAACCACTCCTCGAGCGACAGCCGGCGATGCGCCGCCTGCCGCAAGGCGTCGCGGATGGCGCGCAGGTGCAAGCCGCGGTCCTGGAGCTGGGCAATGAGTCGCAGCCGCTCGAGGTGCTCCTCCCGGTAGAGGGCGATGCGACCCTGGCGCGCGGGTGGTGGAAGGGCGCCCACCCACTGGTAGTGCCGCACAGTTCGGCTGGGCACGCCCGTCGCCGCGGCCAGCTCGTCGATCGTATAAACTTGGCCATCGGCGGAATCGATCTCGCTTCCAGCCCCCCCGTGGCGGGACTGCCGATGCCAGTGGCCGGGTCTCACAATAGCAGTTCTAACCGCTACAGTGGTAACTGTCAAGGTTACGTTGGCATCACTTGAGGGCGTACCTCACGCTCACGAGGCCTCTTCTTCCTGCGGCTGGCGCAGCAGGCCGTTGCGCTCTGCCCTCGACGCAGTGCCCTACCGCCATCTCGTTGGAGGCTCCACAAGCAATGGGGGGCACTTGAGTTGATCGGATAAGCACAAACAACCGATCTGGCCGGTTCCCCGGGAGCGAGCCTGCCCTCTGAGGGGCTCTAGGCGAGCCGGGTCTGGCACGAGTCCCAAGCATCCCCCGTCTAGGTGTGCATTGATAGGCTCAAAGTGGGGGAATCGGCCTACGACAGAATGTCCCAGTACGGGATGGGCGCAGGGAGAGGGTCTCCCGGCGGAGCCGCCCTGATCTGCAGCACGCCTGGCTCAGCCGAACAGAGGGCGCTGCCGCCGCTCCACGATGGCCGCGACCGGCCACATGGTCCTACGGCGTACAGGTCTTGAAGAACGCGCTCTTCGTCTTTGCGAGATCGGCGAAGTTCACGACACCGTCGCCTGTGAGGCCCGCCTTGCATGCGAGCGAGGCTGCGGTCGCCCGCATGGTCGCGTCGCCGGATGACTGCTCGGGTGGATGAGCACCTGGTTGGTGAGGCCGACCGTCATTCTCTCGCACAGGAGCGGCGCTGCTGGCATGAAATTGGCTGCACAGTGGCTGCATTTTAGGGCCTAGCCCGCGGCC
>CAYGXT010000038.1:0-13540 GCA_964353695.1 uncultured Myxococcaceae bacterium | reverse complement strand
CGTCCCGACCTTCCCGGCCGACGCGAAGGGCCTTGCTGGACGCGACTCCAGCGCGAAAGTGCTGAATGCCATCGCAAAGAATGTGCCGTGGCTCCTCGGAGGCTCGGCCGATCTGGCGCCCTCCACCAAGACGCGACTGCTCTTCGACGGCGCCGGCGATTTCGAAGCGAGCACGCCGTCGGGCCGGAACCTCCACTTCGGCATCCGCGAGCACGCCATGGCCGCGATCCTGAACGGCCTCGCCCTCTCGAAGCTGCGGCCCTTCGGCTCGGGCTTCCTGATCTTCAGCGACTATGCGCGCGGCGCCATCCGCCTGGCGGCGATCATGGAGATCCCCGTGATCCACGTCTTCACCCACGACTCCATCGGCGTGGGCGAGGACGGCCCCACGCACCAGCCCATCGAGCAGCTTCCTGGCCTGCGCTCGATCCCAGGCCTGCTGACGATCCGCCCGGCCGACGCCAACGAGGTCGTGGAGGCATGGCGCATGATCCTCGCGCTGCGGCACGAGCCGGTAGCGCTGATCCTCTCGCGCCAGGCCTGCCCCACCATCGACCGCACGCGCTTTGCTGCGGCCGCGGGGCTGCGCCAGGGGGCCTACGTGCTGGCCGACGCGAAGCTTGGGAAGCCGGACGTGATCCTGATGGCGACCGGGAGCGAGGTCTCGCTCTGTCTCGCCGCCTGGGAGAAGCTCACGGCCGAGGGAGTCGCTGTGCGTGTCGTGAGCATGCCGTGCTGGGAGCTCTTCGAGCGGCAGCCCGAGGCCGTGCGTGATGGAGTGCTGCCGGCGCATGTGCTGGCCCGCGTCTCGGTCGAGCAGGCTTCCGTCTTCGGCTGGGAGCGTTACGTCGGACTCGGCGGCGCCTCCATCGGCATGCGAAACTTCGGCGCCTCGGCTCCGCTCCAGGAGCTGCAACAACTGTTCGGCTTTACGGTCGAGAACGTGATGGATGCTGCGCGGCAGCAGCTCGCGCGGGCGAGGAAGGCATGAACGACGCTCCGCTCGCAACGGCGCGGCACGCACTCCGCTTTGTTTCGGATGGACAGACACTCGGCCTCGGCACGGGCCGCGCGGCCGCGGCCTTCGTCGACGCCCTCGGTGAGCGCGTGCGCGGCGGACTGCGCGTGCGCTGCGTGCCGACCTCGATCGCGACGGCCGAGCAGGCGACCCGCCTCGGCATCCCGCTCGTGACGCTCGAGGAGGCTGGCGCGCTCGACGTGGCTTTCGACGGCGCCGACGAGGTCGATCCCCGGCTCGACTGCATCAAGGGCTACGGGGGTGCCCTCGTGCGCGAGATGATCGTGGCCGCTTCGGCAAAGCGCTTCGTCGTGCTGGTGGGTGCAGACAAGCTCGTCTCCTTGCTCGGCGAACGCGGAAAGATCCCCGTGGAGATCGTGCCGTATGCGCTGCCGCTGGTGCGCCGCAAGGTCGAAGCGCTGGGGCTCGAGCCGGTCGTACGGGCCCGGCCCGACGGCGGGCAGTACGTGACCGACAACGGCAACTGGATCCTCGACTGCGGCACGCGCCCGCTCCGCGACGCTTCGCGTGTCGAGAACGCGCTTCGCGTGATGCCGGGTGTCGTGGGTACGGGGCTCTTCCTGAGCCTGGCGAGCGTCGTGCTGGTGCAGGAGGGCGAGAAGGTCCGCGTGATGGAACGATGAGACAGGAGGGCTGATGCTCGAAACCGCCTCGCATGACCCGCTCACGGTGGGGCTTTCGCGCACGCTCCTTCCCGAGCCGTGCAGCGTCGTGATCTTCGGCGGCGCAGGAGATCTCTCGCGCCGCAAGCTCATCCCCGCGATCTACAACCTGATGCTCGACGGCGTGCTGCCCGAAAACTTCGCCATCGTCGGCTTCGCACGAACGGATCTCGACGATGTGCGATTCCGGCAGCTCGCTCGCGAGGGCATCGAGAAGTACTCCCGGCGACCCATCGAAGAGACGGCCTGGGCCGACTTCGAGAAGAAGCTCTTCTTCGTACGGGGGCCCTTCGACCAGGCTGCCTCCTACGCCGCGCTGTCGAAGCGTCTCGACGAGATCGAGCCGGGCTGCGGCGTGCCCGGGAACCGCATCTTCTATCTTTCGATCCCACCCAGCTCTATGGGGATGTGCGTCGGGCAGCTCCAGAACGCCGGGCTCGTGAAGCGCCACGAGGGTCGGCCCTTCTCGCGCATCATCGTGGAGAAGCCGATCGGCCACAATCTCGAGAGCGCGAAGGATCTGAACGCCATCGTCGCTTCGGTCTTCCAGGAGAGTCAGGTCTTCCGGATCGATCACTATCTCGGCAAGGAGACCGTGCAGAGCCTGCTGGTGATGCGCTTCGCGAACGCCATCTTCGAGCCGCTCTGGAACCACAAATACGTGGACCACGTGCAGATCACCGTGGCCGAGGAAGAGGGCGTCGGCACGCGCGCAGGCTACTACGAAGAGGCCGGTGCGCTTCGCGACATGCTGCAGAACCATATCCTTCAGCTGCTCTGCCTGACGGCCATGGAGCCGCCCTGGGCGCTCACGGCCGACGTAGTTCGCGACCACAAGCTCGAGGTTTTGAGCTGTCTGCGGCCCATCGCGGGCAAGGACGTCGAGCGCTGCGTCGTACGCGCGCAGTACGGCCCCGGCTTCCACCACGGCGTGGACGTGCCCGGCTACCGTCGCGAGCAGAACGTGGGGCCTGAATCGGTCACCGAGACCTACGTGGCCATCAAGGCCTACGTCGACAACTGGCGCTGGGCGGGAGTGCCCTTCTTCATCCGTACGGGCAAGCGCATGGTGCGGCGAGCTAGCGAGATCGCGGTGCAGTTCAAGGACGTGCCGGCCATCCTGTTCAACGCGGATCAGTCGGCTCCGCTGGAGCCGAATGTGCTGGTGCTACGAATCCAGCCCGACGAGGGCCTCTCGCTGCGTATCGCAACCAAGCTCCCTGGATCGAAAGTGCGCATCTTTCCCGTGGAGATGGACTTCCGCTACGGCTCGACCTTTGGCGAGCAGTCGCCCGAGGCCTACGAGCGGCTGCTGCTCGACGTGATGGCGGGTGACGCCACGCTCTTCATGCGGCGTGACGCGGTCGAGGCCTCGTGGACATGGGTCACGAACATCCTCGAGGCCTGGCAGCAGCGCGGCATGCGCTGGCTGCCCGAGTATCCGGCGGGTACCTGGGGCCCGCTCGAGGCCGAGAAGCTGATCCAGGCCGAGAACCGGAAATGGCGAACACTGTGACCGAGACGGCGCAGCCGGAGGCTCCCCGATGACGATTCTGGTCCCCGAGGTCCGGTACCTGGCCGACAGGGAGGCCGTGAGCCGTGCGGCGGCGGACGAGCTGCAGCGCCTCGCGGCGGCCGCCATCGCCGTGCGCGGCCGCTTCCGCCTCGCACTTGCCGGCGGCTCGACGCCGAAGCGGCTCTATGAGCTGCTGGCCGGGCCTCCCTGGCGCGATGCAATCGACTGGGAACGTCTCGAGGTCTTCTTTGGCGACGAGCGCGCCGTGCCGCCGGAGGACGCGGCATCGAACTACCACATGGCGTACGAGGCAATGCTGGGCCCGGTTTCTCTTCCGCTGTCGCGGGTGCACCGCATGGAGGCCGAGCGCCCGAACCTCGACACGGCGGCGTTGGCCTACGAGGCGACGATGGCCCGCGTGTTCGGGCTGCCGGCCGGCATCGCCGAAGAGCCACCCCGCTTCGATCTCGTCTTGCTCGGCCTGGGAAAGGACGGCCATACCGCCTCTCTCTTCCCGCATACCGCCGCCCTGCGCGAGACCAAGCGCTGGTGCGTACCGAATTGGGTGCCGCAGCAGGACGCGCACCGTATGACGCTCACCTATCCCGTGCTGAACCACGCGAGGGAGGTGATCTTCCTGGTGGCGGGCGAGGACAAGGCAGAGCCGCTCTCCGAGGTCCTCGAGGGACCGCCCGATCCCGAGCGTCTGCCGTCGCAGCGTATTCGCCCCGCGGCAGGCAAGCTGCTCTTCCTGGCGGACGTGGCGGCCGCCTCAATGCTCAGGCAACACTGATTCATGTCGGCCGCTCCCGCTTTACCCGGCGCTTCGCTGCTCGCCGGCGACATCGGCGGTACGAAGACTCTGCTCGCGCTCTTCGAGCGCACGGGCGGCGGGCTGCGTGCGCTGCGCGAGAGCGTGTTTCCGAGCCGCGACTACGCCAGCCTCGAGGAGATCCTAGCCGCATTCCTCGCGGGTGGTCCGCGCGTGGAGATCGCAGCGGGCTGCTTCGCGGTGGCCGGACCCGTGATCGACGGGCGCGCGAAGGCGACGAACCTGCCCTGGGAGATGGAGCAGAGCACTCTCGCACGGGCTATCGGCGCGCCGCGCGTCACGCTCCTCAATGACCTCGAAGGCACGGCCTACGGAATGCTCTTTCTCCGGCCCGAGGAGCAGCACGTGCTGAACGCGGGCACGCGGCCCGTGCTGGGTGGAAACGTCGCCGTGATCGCCGCCGGCACGGGCCTTGGCGAAGCCATGCTCTACTTCGACGGCAAGCAGCATCACCCGATCGCCTCGGAAGGCGGGCACGCTGACTTCGCGCCGCAGACAGATCAGGAGGTGGCGCTCCTCGCCTATCTGCGCCAGCGCTTCGGCGGCCACGTGAGCTACGAGCGCATCCTCGCGGGGCCCGGCCTCCACAACGTCTACTGCTTCCTGCGCGACACGGGAATGGCAAAGGAGTCGCCGGAGCTGCGCGACGTTCTTGCCGCCGCGCCGGATCCGAGCCCCGTGATCTCGCAGCGCGGTCTCGCGCGTAGCGATGGCCTCTGCACCGAGGCCCTCGATCTCTTCTGCCGGGTCTATGGCGCCGAGGCCGGCAACTTCGCCCTGCGCTTCCTCGCGGTCGGCGGCGTCTTCCTCGGCGGCGGCATCGCGCCGAAGATCCTGCCGGCTCTGTCTCGCGGTAGCTTCCTCGAAGCCTACACTTGGAAGGGGCGCTTCACGCCGCTTCTGCAGAGCATCCCCGTGCGGGTATGCCTCAATCCGAAAGCCGCCCTACACGGGGCTGCACACTACGCAGCGCGCTTGGCACTCCCTCTCGGAAAGTCCTGATCGAACGCGCGATCGCGAGCCGATCTCTCCGCGGAAGGCCGGGGCCACCTCTCTCGGTACTCTCCAGCAAGATCGTGAAAAGTCACTCCGAGGTACTGACTTTTTCTCCATTTTCTGGTACGCACACATTGGCGAAAACAGAGCATGAGACTGACCATGAGTCATGTTGGTGGATCGCGCTCGCCCCCGCACGCTCTCGATCCCACTCATCGACTCACACGAGTTCGCGAAGAGCCGACCAAGAACAAGAGAGGATTCCAAACCATGACGACGAGACGCATTGGAACCGTATTGTTGGCCTGTGGTGCTCTATTGGGGCTGTCCTTTGCAACGACTGCATCGGCCGCCGAGGTGGACAAGCTGGTCGAAGCTTGCGACGCCTGTCACGGCAAGGCGGGCGCCAGCACTGAGAAGGATATGCCGAGCATCGGGGGCAATTCCCTGAAATATCTCGACATCAGCATGAAGGCGTACAAGGAAAAGAAGTGGCCTTGCCCCGAAACAAAGATCCTGACGGGCCCCAAGAAGGACACGAAAACCGACATGTGCAAAGTCGCCAATGATCTGAGCGACAGCGACATGCAAGCAGTGAACAAATACTATTCCGAACAGACCTTTGTCCGAGCCAAGCAAGCGTCCGATGCGGCTCTGGCAGCGAAAGGCCTGGAGATTCACAACAAGAACTGCAAGAAGTGTCACTCTGAAGGGGGCAGCGTCGCAAGTGACGATTCTGGCATCCTGGCGGGTCAGCAGATGGGTTACCTCGGAACAGCATTCAAAGCGTATACCTCCGGAGAGCGGCCGATGCCCAAGAAGATGAAGGCGAAGATGGACCTGGTAGACAAGGAGGGCATCGAGGCTCTCATCAACTACTACGGCAGCTTCAAGTAGAAGGGGGATCGTTCGAGGCTCGGTGGTACGGAAGCTGGGCGACGAAGACCTTCATCCACTGCGCTGCGATCGGGAAGAGAGTCCGGGATAGCCTCCGCGGAGCCGCCGCCCGCGTGCGGTTCCCACCGGTGTGCGCGAGCGCCAGGGCGACGTGCGGCTTCTGGCGCTCGCAGACCGGCTTTTCGCGTGGGCAAGAGTCGTGCCGAGACGGCTAGAGGGTCGCGCCCCTCGGCGCGTCGGCGTCCGGCGGTCGGTGGATTTCACGAGCCGGCAGCGGAGATGCCCGCCCGCCTGATCTCGCGCCGCCATGCACTGCCTGAACCGGGTGGTACCTTTCAGCGTCGCCATGCCGGCTGCCCGTTCCTGACCGCTTCCCGCCGAGAGGGTCCCCTCCGATGCGCATCCGAACGCGTGGCATGTTCCTGCTCGAGGGCCAGGAGAAGTTCTTCGTCCGTGGCGTCTCCTACGGTCCCTTCCACCCGAACCAGATGGGCGAGTTCCTGCCCGAAAAAGAAGTTGCCGAGCGCGACTTCCGGCTGATTCGCGAACTCGGCGCGAACACGATCCGCCTCTACCACGTGCCGCCGGCGGGCTTCCGCGAGCTGGCCGAGTCCTTCGATCTCAAGCTCCTGGTGGGGATCCCCTGGGCTCAGCACGTGCGCTTCCTCGACACGCGCGAGGATCGCCACGAGGTGCGCCGCCGCGTGCGCGAGGCGGCGGTTTCCATGCGCGGCGCGCCCAATCTTCTGGCACTCCTCATCGGCAACGAGATCTCGCCCCAGATCGTGCGTTGGTACGGGCACTCGCGGGTGGAGAAGTTCCTCAAGGAGCTGATGGCCGAGGTGAAGGACGTCGATCCCGAGGCCCTCGTCTCGTATGCGAACTTCCCCATGACCGAGTATCTGGAGCTCGACTTCCTCGACTTCCTCTCGTTCAACATCTACCTGCACCGGGAAGGGGATTTCCGCCGCTACGTGGCGCGGCTCCAGAACCTGTCGGGCTTCAAGCCGCTGCTGCTCTCCGAGTTCGGCGTCGATTCGTGGCGAGAGGGCGAGAAGGAGCAGGCCCGCGTGGTCAGCACCACGGCCGCCGCCGCGGCCGAGATGGGTTGCGCGGGCACCGTCGTCTTCTCCTACACCGATGAGTGGTTCACGGGCGGCCACGAGATCGAGGATTGGGCCTTCGGTCTCGTCTCGCGCCAGCGTGAAAAGAAGGAGGCTTTCGCGGCGCTGCGCGAGATCTACGCGAAGCCGCAGCCCCAGCCGCCGAGCCCTGCGCCGAAGGTCTCCGTAGTGATCTGCGCCTACAACGCGGAGCGTACGATGGAGGAATGCCTCGAGTCGCTGACGACGCTCCGCTACCCGAACTTCGAGATCATCATCGTCGATGACGGCTCTACGGACAGGACGCGCGAGATCTCCGAGCGCTACCCGCAGTTCCGTCTGATCAGCCACGAGAACCGCGGGCTCTCGGTCGCGCGCAACGAGGGCATCTTTGCCGCCACCGGCGAGATCGTGGCCTTCACCGACTCCGACTGCGCCGTCGATCCCGACTGGATCACCTTCCTCGTGCACCGCCTGCTCTCGGAGAGCTTCGCCGCCGTGGGTGGGCCGAACCTGCCACCAGCGGAGGACCACTGGATCCCCGAGGTGGTGGCGCGCTCGCCGGGCGGGCCCACCCACGTGCTGCTCACGGACTCCGAGGCCGAGCACATTCCAGGCTGCAACATGGCCTTCTGGCGCGACAAGCTGCTCGAGGTCGGACTCTTCGACCCGGTCTACCGCGCGGCGGGCGACGATGTGGACATCTGCTGGCGCTTGCAGAACGCGGGCTACAAGATCGGCTTCGCGGCATCGGCCCTGGTCTGGCATCGGCGCCGGGCGACGATCACGGCGTATCTCGGCCAGCAGCGTGGCTACGGGCACGCCGAATCGCTGCTCTACTTCAAGCATCCCTACCGCTTCAACTTTCTCGGCAATTCGCGTTGGCTCGGCCGGATCTACAGCGACCTCGGCGCTGGCATTCTCGGCCGCCGACCGGTGATCTATTCGGGCCCCTTCGGGGGTGGTCTGTTCCAGACGCTTTACGAGGCGCCGTCCTCACTGCTCCGGTACCTGCCGGCCACGCTCGAGTGGAACCTGCTGGCCCTCGCCCTCACACTCGCCGGCGCACTCTCGTACCTCATGACGTTGCACCTCCCGACGTTCCTGATCGTCGGCCTCGGGCTGATCGCACTCTCGATCGCGCAGGCCGTTGCCATCTCCTTCCAGGTGGACGTCTCGGAGCTGAACGTTCCGACGTGGAAAGCGCGTGGGCTGATCGCGATCCTCAACTACGTCGGCCCTTTCGTGCGCGCCATCGAGCGCAACAAGGTGCGCATGCGCGGGATGTCCGCGGTAGAGAGGATCCACTTTCCGAAGCTCCGCCAGCGGCCCGACCTCGACCTCGCGCATCGGAGCTTCAGCCTCTCGTACTGGAACACGACGCAGATCGAGAAGGAGGCGTGCATCGACGAGGTCGTGCGCTTCCTCAAGCCGCGCAAGTACCCGATCATCATCGATAACGGCTGGGAGCCCTGGGACGTCTCGATCCATCGCGGCGTCTGGGTGCGCGCCGAGGTGAAGGTGTTGGTCGAGAACCATGGCGGAAGCGACCGGCAGGTGGATGTCGGCGTGCGACTGCGCCAGACGGGCCTTTCCAAGGGGATGAAGGCGGCCTATGCGCTCGTGGGGCTCCTGGCGCTGGTCGGAAACGTGCATTCGGTGACGGTGATGGCGGGAGCCGCGCTCGTGATCACGGAGGCCTTTCTGAGCTACCAGGCCTACCGGATGGGACGAACGGTCTACCATGCGGTGGAGATCACCTTCCAGTCGCTGCCGCTCGATCCGCTGCGGCCGGACAAGACTCTCCCGCAGCCGCAGGGCTGAGTGAGCGTTCTCCGCCGCATCGCGGGCTACCTGGCGCCGTACCGGGGCCGCTTTGCGCTGGCGCTCGGGCTGGTGGCGATCAGCGCCGCACTCGAGGTGGCGCGGCCATGGCCGCTCAAGATCGTGGTCGACTCGGTCCTCGGCGACCGCCCTCTCGTGCTTCCCTTCTCGCTGCCCGGGTCGAAGCAGGCCATTCTCGCAGCGGCGTGCATCGGGCTGCTCGTGCTCGCCGTCGGCGTTGCCCTGCTGGGCGTTGTGCTGAACCGCGTCACGATCGGGATCGGCCAACGCATGGTGGGTGACCTGCGCGCCCAGCTCGTGCAGCACCTGCAGGGCATGTCGCTCGGCTTCTACGGTCGCCGCCCGGCGAGCGATCTCGCGTACCGCGTGGCCTTTGACACCTTCGCCGCGCAGGCCATGGCCATGAATGGCCTGTTCCCATTCATCACGGCCGTGGTGCTCCTCGGCGGCATGACGGCCGTGATGCTGCGTATGAACCCGACGCTGGCGGGCATCTTTCTCGCGGTAGCACCGCTCCTCTTCATCACGATCCGGCTGCTGGGACGCCGGATCACGGGTCTCGCCACGGAGCTTCGGGAGAGCGAGAGCCGCTTCCTCTCGGAGGCCCAGCGCGGCGTGGGCGCCATCGAGGTGGTGCAAGCCTTCACGGCGGAGCCGCGGGAGCGTGAGCGCATCCTCGCGGCTTCCGCACGCGCCCTCTCGGCCGCGAACCGTCTCTATGTCTTCGAGACCGGTTACTCCGGCGTGATCAACGTGCTGGTGGCCATCGGCACGGCGGGTGTGCTGTACGCGGGCGGCGTCTATGGGCTCAGCGGCCGCATCACGGCCGGCGATCTCGTGGTCTTCGTCACCTATCTCGCTGCCTTGTACGCGCCCATCAATTCGATCGCCCAGACCATGGGCCTGGTGCAAAACTCGACCGCCGGCGCGCGCCGCGTCTTCGAGATCCTCGACCAGGAGCCGGAGGTGCGCGATCGGCCCGGTGCGCGCGAGCTCGAGAAGCCCGAGGGCAGGATCTGCTTCGAGAACGTGAGCTTCGCCTACCCCGGCGGAAGCTTCGCCCTGCGCGGCGTAGGCTTCGAGGCGCCGCCCGGGTCGCTGGTGGCCGTGGTGGGGCCCACGGGCGCCGGCAAGAGCACGCTCATGAGCCTGCTCCCACGCTTCCACGATCCGACTGAAGGGCGCGTTCTCTTCGACGGTATGGATTTGCGCGACGTCCGGCTCCGCTCGCTGCGCGGCGCCATCGGCATCGTCCCGCAGCAGCCCCTGATCTTCCCGGCTTCGCTCGAGGAGAACGTACGCTACGGCCGGCCTGACGCGAGCGCTGCCGAGCTGCGCAAGGCGCTCGAGCTGGCCGGCGTGGCGGCCTTCGCTGCTGAGCTGCCGCAGGGCCTCGCCACGCCGGTGGGACCGGAGGGCCAGGCGCTCTCGCAGGGCCAGATGCAGCGGATCACCATCGCGCGCGCACTGCTGAAGGATCCCCGACTGCTGATCCTCGACGAGCCGACCTCGGCCCTCGATGCCGAGACGGAGGTCTACGTGATGTCGGGGATCGAGCGCGCGATGAAGGGCCGCACGACGTTCGTCATCGCACACCGTCTCTCCACCGTCCGGCGTGCAGACCTCGTGCTCGTCATCGAGGCGGGACGCCTCGCGGAGATCGGCAGCTTCGATTCGCTGCGGCGAGCGGGTGGTACCTTCCAGCGTCTGCACGAGGCGCAGCAGCTCTACGCGGAGCCAGAGACGGAGGACGCGATCGGATGAAGCGCGTGGTCGTGCTGGGGTTGATGGGGCAGTACCCGCTGGGCGGCATGGCGTGGCAGGTGATCCATCACGTGCTCGGCTTCGAGCGCCTCGGAGTCCGCTGCTACTACGTCGAGAACTCGGGAGCCCCTCCTTATTCGCCGCGGCTTCAGTCCGTCACGGACTCGGCCGCCGAGAACGTTCGCTTCCTGGCCGACACCTTTGCGCGTCACGGTCTCGCAGATCGCTGGGTCTACTGGGACTCCCTGACAGACCAGTGGCCGGGTCTTGGAAAGGCCAAGGCCGAAGAGCTGCTGCGGGAAGCCGACGTGATCGTGAACCTCTGCGGCGCCTCGCGGCCCGACCCGGCGGAGAAGCGCAAGGGCTGCCTCGTCTACATCGAGACCGATCCCGTGCTCGAGCAGATCAAGCTCGCGCAGGGCAATGCGGAGAGCCGCATCTTTCTCGATACGCATGACGTGCTTTTCACCTACGGTGTGCGCATCGGCGATCCGGATTGCCGCGTTCCGAGCGGCGGCATCCCCTGGCGCAAGACGCATCCGCCCGTGGTCGTCGATCTCTGGCGCTCGCCGCCGCCATCGCCGCGCGCGCCCTGGCGCACCATCGCCACCTACCGCAACAAGGGCAAGGACGTCGTGCTCGGAGGCCGCACCTATCTCTGGTCGAAGCATCCGAACTTCGAGCGCGTGATGGATCTGCCGAAACGGACGTCCGAGACGCTCGAGGTGGCGCTGGTGACGGCCGGCGAGAGCGAGGTCTGCCAGCGCTTTCTCGACAACGGCTGGAAGCTCGAGGATCCAGTGGCCATTTCGAGCGATCCCGAGATCTACCGCGCCTGGATCCAGGCTGCTCGAGGTGAGTTTTCGGTCGAGAAGCAGGACCAGACCGAGCTGAAGGTTGGCTGGTTCAGCGACCGCAGCGTCTGCTTCCTCGCGGCGGGCCGACCCTGCGTGCTGCAGGACACCGGCGTCGACGCGCGCGTGCCCGTGGGCGAGGGCCTGCTCGCGTGGAGCACGCCGGAGGAGGCGCTCGACTGCCTCGAGCGCGTGAGCCGCGACTACGAGCGCCACTGCGCCGCGGCGCTGCGCGTCGCGCGCGAGTACTTCGAAGCAAGCGTGCTGCTGCCGCCGATCCTCGAGGCTGCCGGGGTATAGCCGCAGTCTCGACGACGCTCGTCCTGCTGGCACGTAGAGATCGCCTTCGATCTGCGAATCCAAGCGGATCGATGTCCGCGGAGCCCTTCCCTCAGGCGGCGCGGTTCCCGGATTGCGCGGTTTGCTCCAGTTGACGAAGGCTCAGACCTTCCCGTGTGAGCGAGTAGAGCCCGGCAGCGACGGTCGCGAAGAACTGCGTCAGGTGTACGATGATCGAGAAGGCGAACGCTTCACTCTCGGCGACTCCGAAGATCGCCAGCGACAGGGTGCAACCAATCTGGAACGCACCGACGTAGCCCGGTGCCGATGGCGCAGCGACGGCAATCGCGGTCACCGCCGACACGACGATGGAGCCCAGGAGCCATGGAACCGGCAGATCGAAGGCGAAGATCCCGAGGGTGTAGACCGACGTGATGACCAGCCAGAGAAGCAGCGACCACGCCACGATCTGCAGGAAGGCGAGTGGGCTGTCGAGAATCTCCAAAGCTTGCACGAAGCCGTGGAAGAAGCGATCGATGGGTTCGGCGATCTTGGTGGGCACGGGTCTCAACACGAGCTGCAGGATTCGAAGCGCCAGACCCTTCTGCCAGCGTACGAACATCACGCCCGTCGCCATGAGAGCGGCGAGCCAGCAGAGGCGGTAGCCCCACAGCCGGATCGTTTCGGAGACGCCGACCAGAGTCGCCGAGATGCCGAAGAGCAGGACGACGGTGAGCAGGTCGAAGACGCGCTCTAGAACGATGGTAGCCAGGATGCCGCCGAGCGGCTCGTTCTCCTTGCGGCTCAGCATCACCGGTCGGATCACCTCGCCCATGCGCAAGGGCAGGACCATGTTCGCCATGAACCCGATGTTGGTGGCGGCGACGAGGCTGCTCATGGCAGGGGTTCCCACCGGGCGTAACAGAACCCGCCAGCGCTGGGCACGGATGTAGAGTGCCCAGACGGTGGCCGCGAGCATCGGCAACGCATAGAGATAGTTCGCACTCGCGAGCTCATGAGCTGCCGTCGCCCAGTCGACTCCACGTGCCGCGAAGAACAGGAAGACGGCGGAGATGACGAGGCTGAGGGTGATGCGCAGGCTGCGACTCACGGTCGTGGCTCCAATCGTGCAGGAAGCGCGACTTCAGCGTCCGCCGAACTGCTTTCTCTCCTGCTCGATCAGCGCCTTGAAGGACGGCCGCGCGAGAATGCGCGCTACGTAGGCGGCCATGCGCGGATACTTCGCGGCGTCGATGCTCTGGCCGACGTACTCCCAGTTCACGAACTGGGAGCCGATGGCGATGTCGGCGATGCTGAAGCGCCCGCCCACGATGCCGTCGCCTTCTGGTGCGAGGGGCTCGAGATAGTCCAGCACCGCAGGCATCAGCTCCCTCACCGACTTCTGCACGCGGGCCTCGTCCGGCTGCTGCTTGAGGAGCTTCACCTTCACGAAGCGTTCGAAGAAGGCGCCTGCGACGGCCTCCATGAGCCTCGTGTCCGCGTACTCCTCGAGGAAGAGCGCCGTGCCGTACTGTTTCGGGTCGGACGGCATCAGCGCCGGGGTGGGATGCGCTCTCTCCAGGTAGGCGAGGATGCACGACGAGTCGGGCAGGAAGAAATCGCCGTCTTGATACACGGGGATCTTCCCCAGTGGGCTGACCTTCTTGAACTCGGGCGTCGGTGCCATGGGCATCACGGGCACGATCTCGTAGGGGAGGTTCTTTTCCGTCATCGCGACGAGCACCTTGCGGAC
>CAYGXT010000037.1:4723-13654 GCA_964353695.1 uncultured Myxococcaceae bacterium | reverse complement strand
ACCAAAATCTGGCGATGAGGCGCGGGTTTGCTTGACAAATTGCAGCACATCCGCGTAGGCTCGCCGCGTGCCCAGGGCGATCTGGGTCGACCCAGGAAGGAGTCCACGTGATCTCGCCTTCGCGTCTCGTGGCGAGCCTCGCGCTCGCGCTCGGCCTCGCGGTTGGGGCTGCGTCCCCGGCCCATGCCGGCGGTGAAGTATTGAAGCGCGCCGTCAGCAACATCCTCTGCGCGCCTCTCGATCTCGCGCTCGCACCGGCCGTAGCGGGAACGACGATGTACAACAATCTCAAGAACGTCGGAGACTCGACGGCTGTGCGGTACTTCTACCCGCCCTTCGGCTATCTCTGGCTGACAGGCGTGCAGGTCGGAGCCTCCGTCCTGCGCGGCATCTCGGGCGGGCTCGAGCTGCTGCCGGGCTTGATCCTGCTGCCCTTCGATGCGGAGATGCAGCCGCTTTTCGGACCGGCCGAGAAGGCCGATGCCTACGTGGACCAGGATACGCCGCCCCTCCGCTTCAAGTTCGGCATCGACTACACGTCGCCGCCGTCCTAGTCGGGCGTCTCCGGGCCGAGCGGCGCTACGCCGCGCGGCCGGCCGTGAATGCCTCCACCCGGCGCACGAGGGCATCCTCGTCTTCCGGGTGGATCGTGATCGCCTCCGGCACGGCCCGGATCCAGGTGCGCTGCCGGCGCGCGAAGCGGCGCGTGTCGCGCTGCATCGCCTCGAGAGCGCTCGCCAGCGTATCGGCGCCCTGCGCCACCGGGATCACGTGGCGGTAGCCGATGGCCAGAAAGGGCCTTAGCCCCGGCGAGAAGCCTCGCGCCAGCAGCTCCCGCACCTCGCGCAGCAGCCCCCCTTCGATCATCTCTGCGCAGCGGGCGTCGGTTCGAGCGTCGAGGGCCTCTACGCCCGGATCAAGGGCGAGATGCAGCACGCGGTACGGCCGGTCGGAAAAGGCGTGGGCGGCGCGAAGGGCCGAGGCGCAGACGCCCTCGGCAACGCCCAGCTCGAGGGCGCGTACGATGCGTCGCAGATCATTGGGGTGGATGCGCTCTGCGGCCTCGGAGTCGGTCTCGGCAAGGCGGCGGTGAAGCATGCCCGGATCGCCCATCGCGAGCGCCTGCGCATGCTCCCGCTCGAGCCGCTCCCGGAGATTGCGGTCGGCGCCTGCGTGGTCGAGCAGGCCCTCGAGGAACGCCCGAATGTAGAGCCCCGTCCCGCCCACGAGGAGCACGAGGCGACCGCGGGCATGGATCGCGGCTGCTGCGGCGCGAGCCTCCCGCGCGTAGCGGCCGGCGTTGTACTCGACGTCGGGTGGGACGATGTCGATCAGGTGATGCGGCACCTGTCCGCGCTCGGCCAACGAGGGCTTCGCCGTTCCGATGTCGAGGTAGCGGTAGACCTGCATCGAGTCGGCGCTCACGATCTCGACGTCGAAGCGCTTCGCGAGGCGCAGCGCGGCCGCGGTCTTACCCGAAGCCGTGGGTCCCGTGAGGACGACGACGGGCGGCAGATCAGGGAGGGGCGGTGCCGTCACACGGCGCACGGTAGCGCGGCGCTCCGACGCTACCTCCGGCCGAAGCGCCGCTCGATCTCGAAGAGATCGATGGGCACGGCAACCGGGCGGCCGTGCGGGCAGCAGGGGGCCCAGGGGATCTCGTCGAGGGAGTCGAGCAGCGCACGCTGCTCGCGCGGATCGAGGGCCTCGCCCTTGCGCCGCGCAGAGTGGCAGGCAAGCGTGGCGAGCAGGCGATCTGCGGGTAGCAGCGAGCGTACGCCCGGCAGCACGCCGGCGTCTTCGCGCTGCGATGCGAGCAGCTCGTCCGCGAGGCTCCGAACCAGCTCGACGGGATCGAAGCCCGAGAGCAGCGACGGAACGGCGCGCACCACCACCGTGGCCTCGCCAAAGGCCTCGAGTTCGAAGCCGAGCGCTCCCACGGCGTCCACGCTCTCCACGAGCGCCGCGTGGCTGCCCGGGCCGAGGTCGATCGTCAGCGGAAGGAGCAGCGCCTGCCGGGCCACCCCGCCCTCTCGCCACGCCGCGCGCAGCCGCTCGTAGAGCACCCGCTCGTGGGCCGCGTGCTGATCCACCAGCAGCAGGGCCTGCGACGACTCCGCCAGCAGATAGGTGCACTGAAGCTGGCCGAGGAGCCGCAGCTCCGAGAAGAGGATGCGTGCCTCCGCGGCAGGCGCAGCCCGCTCTTCGGAGCGCGACGCAAAGATCCAGTCGGAGGTCGCCCCCTCCGACACGCGGTCCGGCGCCGCAAGCGGGCGCCAGCCGCCCGGGGCAGGAGCCGGCGCCGTGCCGCCGAGCCAGCTGCGCTGGCTCAGCGCCTGCTTGACTGCTTCCGACACGAGATGGTGTATTGCTCGAGGATCGGCGAAGCGCACCTCCCACTTGGCCGGATGAACGTTCACGTCCACGGCATCGGGCGGGACCTGCAGGAAGAGCACCGCCGCCGGGAAACGTCCCCTCGGCAGCACGTCGCGATAGGGCTCGAGTACGGCGTGGCGGAGCAGCCGATCGCGTACCGGCCGCCCATTCACGAACAGGTGCAGGCCCTCGGCCGTCGGCCGATGACGGTCCGGCCGCGACACGAGCGCGTGGATCTCGGCCTCGCCCTCGCGGCGGCGCGACTCCACCATGGCCGCGGCATCCGCCTCGGAGAGGACCGCCGCGACGCGTGAGATGGCATCGCCGGTCGAAGGCCAGACCAGCGGCGTCCGGTCGTCGCGCACCAGCTCGAGGTGGAGGCCCGGCTGCGCGAGGGCCATGCGCGCGGCCCAGTCCGCCACATGCCCCCACTCGGTCTGCGCCGACTTCAGGAATTTGCGACGGGCGGGGACGCGAGCGAAGAGGTCTGCGACCTCGATGCGGGTGCCCACGGGCCCGCCGGCCGGCCGGGCGTCGACCACCACCCCATCCTCCACTCGCAGCTCGAAGCCTTCGGCCGAGCCCATGGCGCGGGTCTTCAGCCATAGACGGGAGACCGAGGCGATGGCCGGGAGCGCCTCCCCGCGGAAGCCGTAGGTGACGATCCTCGAGAGATCTGCCGCCGTCGCGAGCTTGCTGGTGGCATGGCGCTGAAGCGCCAGCCGAGCCTCGCTGGGCGTCATTCCGATCCCATCATCCGTCACGGCCAGGAGGTCGCAGCCGCCCCCTCGGACCTCGATCCGGACGCGGCGAGCCCCGGCGTCGAGGGCGTTCTCCACCAGCTCCTTGGCAACGGAGGCCGGCCGCTCGACCACCTCGCCTGCGGCGATCTGGTCCACGAGGGTGTCGGGCAAAACGCGGATCGCGGATCGCGGCGGGGAGATCGGCGAGCTGGTCAAGTTCGGATCCGTCGTCATCTTGTCCCTCGCCTCGAGAGGCTCCGGGGGTATCACGCGACGGGGCTCCCAGTCAACAGCGGGCTCCGGGGTGGGCGCCCACTCGCAGGTCGATTGACAAACGGTGCGCCCTTCCAATAGATTTTAGCTGCGGGCGTGACTCGTTTTCTGGAGGGGGGGAATCGCCATGGCACTCGGACAGGGTGAGGAAACGTCGATGAAGGCCGCGAGCGCGACGGGAGCAACGAGCGAGGGATGGGCTGCACGCCCCGTGGGCCGACGTCGCGAGGACCGCATCGTCGGCGCAAGCCGCGCGACGGAGCGCGTAATCGAGCAGATCAGCGCGGCCTCGCGTTCCGAGTTACCGGTGTTGATCGTGGGGCCTTCCGGCACCGGCAAGGAGTTCGCTGCACGTGCGGTGCACGCTTGGGGCAGCCGGGCGGGCGCCCCGTTCCTGACACTTGCCTGTGACGCATTGCCGGAGGCCATTCAGGCCCGCGAGCTTTTCGGCAGCACCAGCGGCGTGAGCCCACTTCTGCCCAATGCACAGGAGGGCGTCCTGGCTCTCGCAGCGGGTGGCAGCTTGTTGCTCGAGCAGATCGAACGGCTTCGCAGTGACGTGGCCGAGACGCTGGCGCGCGCGATTGGAGAGCGTCGCTTCCAGCGCGCCGGAGATGAGGGGAGCCTGGCTCTCACCGCGCGCGTGATCGTTGCGGCGGAGGCGCGGCCTTCCGGCACATTCCTCGGCGGAATTCCGCACCACGCCATCGAGCTCGTGCCGCTTGCAGAGCGGCGCGAGGACATCCTGCCGCTCGCGGCACATTTCCTCGCTTCGTCGGCCGAGGAGATCGGCGTTGCGCCGGTGGGCTTCACGGCAGACGCCCGCGCGTTCCTGCTCGCCGAGGCCTGGCCCGGTAACGTGCGCGAGCTGCGGCAGCGCATCCGGCAGGCCGTGCGCCTCTCGTCGGGGGGCGCCGTCAGCGCCGAGGCGCTGCTGCTCGCCGGGGACGGCGACGAGATTCCGTCCTTCAAGGAAGCGAAGCGAGCCTTCGAGACCCGCTACGTCGTCAACCTGCTCCGTCGCTGCTCGGGCAACATCAGCCGCGCAGCGCGGCTGGCCAAGAAGGACCGCAAGGACTTCTACGACGTGATCCGCCGCACGGGGATCGACCCGACGCAGTTCCGTTAGCTTCTCGCGCTAGGATCGGGCGCATGCGCGCCGGCGTCGTACAGATGACCTCCACGAGCGATCTTGCCGCGAATCTCGTGGCGGCGGAGACGCTGGTCCGTGAAGCCAGCGAGCGTGGAGCCGAGCTCGTCGCGTTGCCCGAGAACTTCGCCTTCCTCCGGCGCGAGGGCATGCCCATCTCCTGCGCGCAGCCTCTCGACGGCGAGATCGTGTCACGGCTGCGCGCGTGGGCACGAGAGCTTCGGATCTGGCTAGTGGGCGGGAGCTTCCCGGAGGCGATCCCGGACGACTCGCGGGCGTACAACACTTGCGTGTGCTGCTCACCCGAGGGCGAGATCGCGGCGGTCTACCGCAAGATCCACCTCTTCGACGTTGATCTGCGCGGGCGTGACGGAGATTCCTACGCGGAGTCGTCGGCGGTGGCGCCGGGCGGCGAGCTTGCGCTTGCGAGCACAGCCTTCGGATTTGTCGGGCTCTCGATCTGCTACGACCTGCGCTTTCCGGAGCTGTATCGGGCGCTGACCGAGCGAGGGGCGCGCTTTCTCGTGGTGCCGAGCGCATTCACACCGCAGACGGGCAAGGATCACTGGGAGGTGCTGCTACGCGCGCGAGCCATCGAGAACCAGGCCTTCGTGCTGGCCCCCGCCCAATGCGGCCGCCACAGCGAGACGCGGTCGAGCCATGGACGCTCGATGATCGTCGATCCCTGGGGCGTCGTACTCGCGCAGGCAGTCGACGAGCCGGGTGTGATCACAGCAGATTGCTCGCTCGAGCGGCAGGACCGCGTACGGCAGTCCCTGCCGGCGCTCCGGCATCGAAGGCTCTGAGCCGCCGGGTCAAGACGGCGCACGGGAGAGCCGATCCTCCCAGCGGCGCGACTGCGCCCTCGAGGATCCCATGGACCCCTGCCCTACCCCGGGCCTCCGACCCCCTGCCTGCCTTCTGGTTCGAAGCGGCCCCCGCAGGGGAATGCGTATCGCTCTCGGGGCCGACGAGACGCTAATCGGGCGCGGTCAGGCCGGCGACGTCACGCTCTCGGACGAGGGCGTAAGCCGCGAACACGTGCTTCTCAGCTTCGACGAGGCGGCAAACGCCTGGACGATCGAGGACCTCCAATCGACGAACGGCACGCGCGTCAACGGCAAGCGTGTCCGGTCGAGCGTCCTGCAGCCGGGCGACGAGCTTCAGATCGGCAGCACGCGGCTCACCTTCCTGCTCGAGTGAAGCCTCCGTCCTCATAAGGTCAGCTCCTCAAATTGCTTCGCTCCCAGGCAATGCGCGGGTTCCCTGAGCGGGGCTTTATCCCATCTATTCCGTGATGGCCATCACATGGGTCCTTACCAACTCGGTCGATTCAACCTCCATCGATCGCGGCAAGAGCTCCGGCTCGCCGCGGGAGGAGGGAAGCGTGAGGAACCGAGCGAAACGTGGCGTAACCCTGTTCGCGGTCGCCCTGCTGCTGCTCGCCGTCGAAGGCTGCAAGTGGTTCGCGCTCACGGTGAAGATCCCGGATTTCGATTCGCGGCAGGTCCAGGGTGTGTGGGTGTGGCGTAAGGACTCGGCCACCGGACAGTGGCAGCGAGCCGGGCAGATCGTCTTCCAGCCCGTCCTGCCCGCTGCGGCGGCCTCGCAGCCGGGCGCCGAGGAGATGCAATATGTCGTGGTGCAGCCGGAAGGTTTCGGGCTGCCGCTGCGTGCCCCGGTACAGCGCGACCCGACGACACCCGACCGAGCGACGCTCAGCCTCTGGTACGCCCGCTACCTCGACGCGGGCGAGTACCGGGTCAGCACCTACAACGAGGCCGGGGAGTCCCCGCTCTCCCCCCAGAGCCTCGAGCTGCTCTGAGGAGGAGCCAGCGCTTACGGCGTCTCCCGTCCCGCTGCCTTCTCCCCGAGCTGGCGGACGCGCTCGAGGTGGTGGCGCTCGATCACGCGCACGACCTCGTCCACGTCGTCCGTCACGACGAAGAGGTCGAGATCGCGTGGTGAGATGAGCTTCTCGGCAAGCAGCCGCTGCTTGATCCACTTCACGAGGCCACTCCAGAACTTCGTTCCGAAGAGCACGACCGGAAATTCATGGATCTTTCCGGTCTGCTTGAGCGTGAGCGCCTCGAACATCTCGTCGAGGGTGCCGAAGCCGCCCGGGAGCACCACGAAGCCACTCGCATACTTCACGAACATCACCTTGCGCACGAAGAAATAATCGAAGTCGAGCTTCAGCTCGGCGAAGACGTTCGGCTGCTGCTCCTTCGGCAGCTCGATGCCGAGGCCGACGGACCGGCCGCGCCCCTTGCGCGCCCCGCGGTTGGCCGCCTCCATCACGCCCGGCCCGCCGCCGGTGATGATGGAGAAGCCGGCGGTCGAGAGGGCAGCGGCCAGCCGAACGGCGTCCTTGTAATAGGGATGCCCGGGTTTGACGCGCGCGCTGCCGAAGATCGAGACCGCGGGCCAGACCGGACGCAGGGTTTCGAAGCCCTCGACGAACTCTCCCATGATCTTGAAGACGGTCCAGGTGTCACGGGCGCGGGGATCGCTGCTCATGGCCTCCTCATCGGGCAGCTCATGGGAGCTTCTTGAATAGACCGTCCAGGGCAGCCCGGGCTCCGGGCGCGGCCGGCAGGCCTTCGCGCGGCACGAACCACTCGCAGCGGTTGGCGCGCTCGCGGTCCCCGACGCGCTCCGCGCTGGTCTCCCGGCATTCGTTGTAAACCGAGGGATCGTGATGGGCGCAGTTGCGGCAGACGTGGAGATCGGCCCCGCAGGCGCAGGCGTCGCGGAAACCGATGCGCTCTGCGCTGCGCAGGACCAGCTCGCGGCGGCAGGATCTGCAGTGCATGGGGGGACGGTCGCCTTCCGGCATGCGCTGTCAAGCGCCCGGCCTCGAGGAGTGCGTGATACCGTCGTCGCGTCATGTCCATGCCCGGCCTTCGAGGCCTGCTCCGGCTCTGCCTCGCGCTCGCATTGGGGGCGGCGGGCAGCGCACGCGCGCAGGCGACGTCTGGGCCGCCGGACCTCAACCTTCTGGCGCTCGAATGGGTCCGCGGCGAGTACGGATCGCCCCTCGTCTGTGACCTCGAGGGCTCGCCCGTCCGGGCCCTGCGGCACGTCGTGGTCACTCCCATGCCTGTGAAGGAGGTCGAGCGCGTCGTGGCGTACCGCATCCAATTCCCTGATCCCGAGGCCAAGGGGGCGACGCGCTGCTTTTCGGAACTAGGCGGCGACGAGCCGCTCGTGGACGGGACGCTCTCGATCACGCTCCCGGGCCGCTCCCGACCGGATACCGCACGCTACGACTTCCAGGCGGCACTGCGCCGCGACGACGGCTTTCGCTTCGAGATCCGGTCCGGACGACTTGCCATCAAGGGCTGGGGCCCCGGCAGTGAGGAGCCCAGACCCGTGGATTTCGCAGGCGGCCATGCCTGGCTCCGGGCCGTCAAGACCGGAAGCGATGCCGAGCGTCTGCTCCGCAGCTTTGCGAGCCCGCGCAGGCTCACCCTCGACCTCGAGGCCCCGGACGGGACCACCCTGCACTTCCCGCTGTTCCAGGCTGCAGTGCACTGAGCGCGTTCAGTCGCAAGCCGGGCCTGCCGATGGCAGGCGCATGGCCGGCCCCGAGGAAGAGAAGCCCATCGTCTCGCTCCTGGCCGACGATCCGCTGGAGCGACTCCGCATCGAGGCCTTCGTATTGGGCCTGAGCGAGTCGGTCGATGCGCTCCAGGATCTCGAGCAGGAGGCCGACTTCGCCGGCATCGCCGGGCTGGTGTTTGGTCTGGCCCGCGACGCAGATCTCCATGGTTTTCCGGCCCTGGCGCACGCGGGAAGGGCCGTGGCGTCTGCCGCGGGCGCTCGGGAAGCAAAGCAGACCCGCGAAGCCATCCAGGAGCTGACCGAGATTTCACGCCGCATGCGCCTCGGTCATCGCGGCGCCGCCCCTCCGGGCTTCTGAGACGCGCCGCCGCGCGTCAGAGCTGATACCAGAGATCGAGTAGCCGACCCTGCGCGTCCTCGAGCTGCCCCGAGCCGAGCACGGTCAGCAGGAAGATCGTGAGATTGGCGACGGCGTGACTGATCACGAGCGGCAGGATGTGGCCGCGATGGTAGAGCCAGAGGTTCCAGACCAGGCCGGTCACGAACGCCACCGGCCACTGCCATTCGAGATGCGAGAAGGTGAAGAGCAGCAGCGTCGCGACGAAGCCTCGCCAGGCGAAACGCGCTACCGGCAGATCGCGAAAGTCGGCATCGAAGTCGACGTCGAGGCCGCCGCGCGAGAACCGGATCAGCTTTGCCATCCGGTGCTTGCGGTTGAACTCGTGCAGCGCGGTCACCACGGCTGCACGCTTGGACTTCGCACCCAGGAACCGTACCGCATCTTTAAGCTCGGAATCTGGAATATCTATTGTTGTTTTCATG
>CAYGXT010000037.1:0-4713 GCA_964353695.1 uncultured Myxococcaceae bacterium | reverse complement strand
CCGCGCGAGAACCGGATCAGCTTTGCCGCGCGGATCAGGAAGCTCCGTACGAAGAGCTCCTCGACGAAGGGCGTAACGGCCACGAAACCCACGAGGCGAAGGCCGAGAACGACGTCGCGCATCGACGCCCCGAGCTGATCGGGATCGAAGCGGGAAAGAGCGTCCGGCTTCGGCAGCCAGCCCGTCTCGAAGGGCAGGATCCAGAGGCAGGCAATCGCGATGCCGAGCAACACGTCTGCACTGACACCGGCCAGGGTCGGCCGGAAGCCACGAAGCTCGGGGAAGGCGCCCCGCCGGAAGAAGTAGACGACGAGCCCCGCCGGGACCGCCACACGCAGAAGCCAGAGCACGAGCGACCCTTCACCGAGGGGTCGCGCCTGCAGCTCCGTGATGAGCAGGAAGCCGAGATACGGCGCTACGTAGGGCAGCCAGCCAGAATCGGCACGCGCCGGGCGCGTTGCAGCGGAGACGTCGCTCACCCTCTCCCCTTCGGCCTAGCGTCCGCGCTGCAGGGTACCGCTCCTAGCTCAGCTCCGAAGCGTCCCTCTCTGCTTCGTCCTCTTGGTTCGCGCTGGTTCGGAGATCGTTGAAGCATTGGACGCAGAGGCTCGACGCGTGCTTTACGAGCATGCGGACCTCACAGCGCGCGCAGCGATGCGTGTGGCCGCACTTCGCGAGCACCCGAACGATGTCGGCGCTGTCGATCGTATAGCCGGCCATGGCGCATCCTCCGTCTTCCCCCCGGAATGCGATTCAGGCCCGCCATCGGCGGCCAGGACAGCGACCTGAAGCGACGATTCTCGCCTCGTGGGCTTCCCCGAGAGGGCGCAAGCGAGGCTCATCGCACGCTTGTCCCGCTTGCTGCGGATGGCCTGCGTAGAGCCCGCACACGCCGCCCGATGCGCAACATTGGAGAGCCGAGCGGATCCGTCCCGGAGGCTGTCCTGCGCCTACGCGACCTTCTCCAGCACGTGGATCGCGCACGCGCTGCCGAGCCCGATCACGTGAGTCATGCCGAAGCGCGCGTTCGGAACCTGGCGCTTGCCCGCCTCGCCCCGCAGATGCGTCGAGACCTCATACAGGTTGGCGATGCCCGTGGCGCCGAGCGGGTGGCCCTTCGAGAGCAGGCCGCCCGAGACGTTCACGGGAATGCGTCCGCCGAGGGCCGTCCAGCCTTCGTCGATCGCGCGGCCCGCCTCTCCCTCGCCGCAGAGCCCGAGATTCTCGTAGTGCAGGATCTCGGCCGTCGCAAAGCAGTCGTGAAGCTCGACGAGGTCGAGGTCCTTCGCCGAGATGCCCGCCATCTCGTAGGCCTTCGCCGCCGCACGGCGCGTGCAGGTGTTGACGTCGGGCATCACGAGGTCGCGATCCGTCCAGGGATCGCTGGTGAGCACCGATGCCTTCACGCGCACGGCGCGCTTCATGCCGAGCTCTCGCGCCTTCTTCTCGGAGCAGAGCACCGCTGCCGCCGATCCGTCGACGTTGACGGAGCACATCAGCTTCGTGTTCGGGTACGAGATCATCTCGGCATTCATCACCATCTCGAGAGGCGTCTCGATCTGGTACATGGCCTTCGGGTTCAGCGTCGAGTGGTGGTGGTTCTTCACGGACACCTTCGCGAACTGCTCGAAGCTCGTGCCGTACTTGCGGGAGTGCTCCATGCCGGCCTCGGCGAACACCGTCGGCATCGTGCCCGAGCCGAGCAGGCCCTCGGTCGGAATTCCGGTGCGCCCCGCGCCGCCGCCACCGATCAGACCCTTGCCCATCTGCTCGACACCCACGGCGAGCACCACGTCGTAGGCTCCCGCTTTGATCGCCATCCACGCCTCGCGGAAAGCCGTGGCTCCCGTGGCGCAGGCATTGGCGCAGTTGACGACCGGAATGCCCGTCTGCCCGATCTCGTGCAGGACGCGCTGGCCCACCATGCCGCTTGCCTGGTAGAGGTTGCCGCAGTAGAGGGCCTCCATGTCCTGGATCTTCAGCCTCGCATCGTCGAGGGCCATCAGCGCGGCCTGCGCGCCGAGCTGCGGCACGGTCTTCTCGGGAAACCGGCCAAACTTGATCATGTCCACACCGAGGATATAGACGTCGCCCATCGCGCTGTGCTCCCTTCGCCCTACGAGCGAGGCTGGAAGTAGTAGGTAAGGTACTCGCTGCCCGCCGCGTCCTTGCGCGGTGCGATCTTGAAGACCGTCTCGACGGGCATGCCCATCTTGATCTTCGCCGGATTGGGCTCGATCCCGATCAGATTTCCCTTGACCGTGCCCCCCCCCTCGAGGTCTACGATGCACGAGATGTAGGGAACCTCGACGCCCGGGAAGGATCTGTGCACGATCGAGTACACATACAGGTGCCCGTGGCTCGAGAGCGGAAACGCCTCGAGGGCGTCGCGGGCGCCGCACTTCGAGCAGCTGGAGCGCTCGCCGAGAAAGATCGCTCCGCAGCCCTTGCAACGCTGTGCTTCGAGATGCGGGCTTCCCGCGGCGGGAATCTTGAGGAACGGGACAATCGGGAGCGGCCCCTTCGCCGCCTCTTGCTCTGCCATAGTGGGCCTTCCTTCACGCAGGAGGGAGGGATCTGCATTGACTCGCAAGTCAACGCCGCGCGCAGGATGCCAGCCGTCTGCCCAGGGTGTCAACTGAACCCAGACGGACGGCAGCCAGGCAGCGAGACTTGCCGGAGGTCGATTCGCGGGGTAAACAAACGTTTGTTCGTAGCTGCTCGGCTCTCGACAGCTCGCCGGGGCATCATGATCGCATCTGCCGAAGCCACCGCCGATCCCGGATCCACGCCGTCGCGCATCCTCGATGCGGCGGAGGCCCTATTCGCCCAGCACGGCTTCGCCGGCACCGCCGTTCGCGACATCGCCGCGAGCTGCGAGCTCAACCCCGCCAGCCTCTACAATCACTTCGAGAGCAAGCAGGCCCTGTATGAGGCTGTGCTCGCGCGCGGCATCGGGCCGTTGATCGAGACGCTCCGCCGATCGGCGGAGAGCGGGCCCGGCCCTCTTCCCGCCGATCGCCTGATCGACGACGTGATGGTGCATCTCGCCCGTACGCCGCACATCCCGCGGCTGATCTATCAGGAGGCCGCGAGCGGCGGGATGCACCTTGCGCGCCTCGCGCAGCGCTGGATCCGCCCGCTGGTGGCGCAGGGCGTTGCCGCCGCCAAACGGGAGACGGCCCAGGGCTGGGACGACGACGAGGTGCCGCTGATGATCATGGCGTGGATGAACCTCGTCTTCAGCCCATTCGCGCTCGCGCCGCTGCTGGCCGAGGTCTTTAGCCTCGATCCGCTGGCGCCCACCGCGCTCGAGCGTCAGAACCGCTTCCTGAAGAAACTCGCCCGGAGGCTCGGAGTCCCGGCCCCAACGCCTCGCCCCTCCCTCAAGCGCACTCCGAAGAGGAAGCCCCGATGACACGACCCGACCCCGATCTCACGAGCCCTGACAGCTTCGTCGACGGCGCGCCTCATGAGCTCTTCCGGCGGCTGCGGCGCGAGGCGCCCGTTTCGTTTCACCCGGAGGCCGCCGGCACAGGCTTCTGGGTGCTGACGAAGCATGCCGACGTCAAGTGGGTCTCCAGAAGCCCGGAAATCTTCTCCTCCGCCCGCGGTGGCACGAACATTTTCGACCTCGACCCCGCGGCACTGGCCCAGATTCGCGCCCTCATGATCAACATGGATCCGCCCGATCACCGGCGCTTTCGCAACATCGTCAACAAGGCCTTCACGCCGCGCGTAGTGCAGTCGCTGCTGCCCCGCGTGCAAGTGATGGCCCGACGCATCGTGAACGGTGTCTGCGAGAAGGGCGCGTGCGACTTCGTGAACGACGTTGCCTCCCACCTCCCGATGGAGGTGATCTGTGAGATGATGGGCGTGCCGCAGGAGGATCGTCAGGGCATCTACGACCTCACGAACCGTCTGATCGGCTTCGACGATCCGGAGTTCCAGACCTCGCCCGACGACGGAAAGCTCGCCGCCATCGAAATGTTCGTGTATGCCGCGAAGATGGCCGAACGCGCACGTCGCAGGCCCGGCGATGATCTTACGTCGACGCTTCTCGCTGCGGAGGTCGATGGCCAGAAGCTTTCAGAGCTCGAGTTCAACTCCTTCTTCATGCTGCTCTGCGTGGCTGGCAACGAGACCACGCGGACGGTTACGACCCACGGCATCCATGGCCTGATCCGCCATCGGGACGAAATGCATCGGGTGCAGCGGGACCTCTCGCTGCTCGAGTCCGCCGTCGAGGAGATCCTGCGCTACGAGCCCGCCGTGCACTACTTCCGCCGCACAGCCACGCGCGACGTGGAGCTGCGGGGCCAGAAGATCCGCGAGGGCGACAAGCTGACGCTGTGGTACCCGTCGGTGAACCGCGACGAGGAGGTCTTCGAGGATCCCGATCGCTTCGACGTCAGGCGCAGCCCCAACGATCACCTGGCCTTCGGCATCGGCGAGCACTTCTGTCTCGGCTCTCACCTGGCGCGGATGGAGCTTCGGGTGATCTTCCGCGAGGTGCTGACACGGCTGCCGGACATCGAGCTGGCCGGCCCCGTGCGGCGCCTGCGCTCGAACTTCATCAACGGCGTGAAGACGATGCCCGTGCGCTTCACTCCCTCGAAGCCGATCGCCCTGGACGCGTAGCCTGAAAGACCCCGCCCGCCGGTCGGTCTGATAGGATCGGGCTCGATCGCGACTCTCCGCCACCGGAGGGCC
>CAYGXT010000036.1:0-13760 GCA_964353695.1 uncultured Myxococcaceae bacterium | reverse complement strand
CGATGTGAGCATGAAGTACCCCGACAAGGCGCGCGACCTGGATTTGCGGATGGAGCAATGGAATCAGGCGATGCAGAGCGATCGCAAGGGTTGGCGCCAGCCCCAAAATGAGAGGTCCCGGTGAAGATTGCGGAGATCTGGCGATATCCGGTCAAGACGATGGCCGGAGAGAGGCTGAAACGGGTGCGCATGGGGCCTCTCGGTATCGAGGCTGACCGGGTTGTGCATGTCGAGGACGCCAAAGGCCGAGTGATTACCTCTCGCTCGCATCCGCGTTTTCTGGGTCACAAGGGCTCGCTGGGCGCAGACGGCGCAATCACGGTGGACGGTCGGCCGTGGGACGCTCGAGAAGTCGCCGCCGACGTCGTGGACATCGCAGGGCCAGGCGCAAAGCTCGTGCGCTATGACGGCGCTGAGCGCTTCGACGTGCTGCCGTTGCTGGTGGCGACCGATGGCGCGATCGC
This sequence comes from uncultured Myxococcaceae bacterium, assembly GCA_964353695.1. Classification (GTDB taxonomy): domain Bacteria; phylum Myxococcota_A; class UBA9160; order UBA9160; family UBA9160; genus MYXO. The sequence continues at coordinate 13,296 of CAYGXT010000036.1, read as the reverse complement.
GGCTTTCGGTCACGATCGTCGCCGCTTGCGGCCAAATATCGTGATCGGCGATGTCGAGGGATTGGGCGAACGCGAGTGGCCGGGCGCATGCCTGCGGATCGGCACCGTGCTCATCGGTGTCCAGGATTTGCGTCTGCGCTGCGGCATGACTTCCTACGACCCCGACACCCTGGTCCAGGACAAGGAAATTCTTCGCGACATCTACCGGCGTTTCGACGGCAAGCTTGCGCTCAACTGTTTCGTGATCGAGGGCGGCGAGGTTGCCGTCGGAGACGGGGTGCAGCTGGTGCAGGGGCGTGCTTGCGCAGAATCCGCAGCGTTCATAGAGTAGCCCGGTCATGGCGGGCAGCGTAGGGTCTGACTCGGACGCTGCGCTGCGGCCCGCTGGGCCGCGCTGCTGAGCACTGATCCACTAGACGGCGAAACACGCGGAGGCCGCTCGAGTTCGATATGCCCGCACTCACTCGCGAACAGGCACGGCGCGTCTACGATCGAATCGGAGCGCTCCAAGACACGCAAGCGTTCTACGAAGACCGCGCCATTGAGATCCTCGTTCAGCAGGGTCAGTTTGACACTGCTCTTCGGGTCCTCGAGTTCGGCTGCGGAACGGGGCGCTTCGCGCTCCGCCTCCTATCGCATCATTTGCCTCAGGTCGCCCACTACCGTGCGCTCGATCTAAGTCCCACCATGGTACGTCTGGCCCAGGAGCGCCTCGCTCCGTTCGGCTCCAGGGCGGAGGTTGTTCTCACAGACGGCTCGCCTCCCGTGGCCGAACCCGCGGCTTCCCGCGATCGCTTCGTGTCCAACTACGTGCTCGATCTTCTTTCGAACGAAGACATCGCTGCGCTAGTTCGCGAAGCCCATCGGATCTTGGAGCCCGGGGGGCTGCTCTGCTTGTCCAGCCTTTCCACGGGCACGGGTTCGCTCTCGCGTCTGGTGTCGCGCACCTGGTCGCGGATCCATGCGCTGAGTCCTGCGCTGGTGGGAGGTTGCAGGCCGCTCGAGCTCCGCTCTTGCATTCCCTCGGAGCAATGGCGGGTTCGTCAGCATGCCAAGGTGTCGCCGTTTGGGGTGCCCAGTGAAGTGCTGATCGCCGAGCGCTGCTGAAGCGCTGCGGGCGTGGACGTTTGCTCGGCGGCTGCCATCCTATGGGATATTCAGCGCCGCGCCTGAGTCGTCGGGCGTCGCGAATCTGCGGGGTTCCCGCATTGGAGAAGAGGTTTATGACGAGCCTTCCGCGCCGGCTGCGTTTCGGGATCTTCCTGGCGCCCTTCCATTCCGTCACCGAGAACCCGACGGCCGCTCTTCGCCGCGACTTCGAGCTGGTCGAATGGCTCGACGAGCTCGGCTACGACGAGGCCTGGATTGGTGAGCACCACAGCGCCGGCATGGAGATCATCGCCTCCCCCGAGGTCTTCATCGCCGCCGCGGCCGAGCGTACGCGCAGCATTCGCCTCGGCACCGGCGTCTCCTCCCTGCCCTTTCACCATCCGCTGTTGCTGGCCGATCGCATGCTGCAGCTCGATCATCAAACGCGCGGCCGGGTGATGCTCGGCATGGGGCCGGGCTCGCTGCCTTCCGACGCCTACCAGATGGGTATCGATCCCATCCGCCAGCGCGACATGATGGACGAGGCGATGTCGGCCATCGTACCGCTGCTGCGCGGCGAGACCGTCACGATGAAGACGAGCTGGTTTGAGCTACGAGACGCGCACCTCCAGCTCACGCCCTACTCGCGACCGACCCTCGAGATGGCCGCGGCCGCCACGATCTCGCCGGCGGGCCCCCGCGCGGCCGGCAAGTACGGCATCAGCCTGCTCTCCATCGGCGCCACCACCCAGGGCGGTTTCAATGCGTTGGCGATGACGCATCAGATCTGGTCCGAGAAGGCGGCCGAGCACGGGAACACCGTCGACCGCGCGAACTGGCGCCTGGTGGGCCCGATGCACGTGGCCGAGACGCGGGAGAAGGCGCGCGAGAACGTGCGCTTCGGCATCGGCGAGTGGCTCCGCTACTTCCAGGAGGTGGCCGCGCTGCCGCTCGCGCCGAGCGGCAGCATCGACGACGCGATCGATGCGCTCACGAACTCCGGACTCGCCGTCATCGGGACGCCCGATGACGCCGTCGCGCAGCTCCAGCGCGTCGAGGAACAGTCGGGCGGCTTCGGCTGCTTCCTGCAGCTTGCGCACAACTGGGCCGATTTTGCGGAGACGAAGCGCAGCTACGAGCTGATCGCCCGCAACGTGATGCCGCGCTTCCAGGACTCGAACACCAGCCGCGCAAAGAGCATGGAGTGGGCCGCCAAGAACCGGCCTGCGTTCATGGGATCCGTCGTCCAGGCGATCGGCAACGAGATCCAGAAGCACGCGCAGGAGCAGGCGGCCAAGAGCGCAGGCAAGAGCGACTGATGCCGCTCGACCCGCTCGTCCGCTCGCTGCTCGATCTCGCCGCGGCCCAGAACACGACGCCGCTCACGTCCATGACGCCCGCCCAGGCCCGCGAGATGTTCGAGAAGCTACGCCTTCCAATGCCGGGAGATCCGGTTGCGAAGGTCGAAGATCGGCGCATCCCGGGCCCCGCCGAGGAGATCCCGATCCGCATCTACCAGCCGGAGAACGCGCGCGGCGTGCTCGTCTATTTTCACGGCGGCGGCTGGGTGATCGGAAGCCTCGACAGCCACGATGCGCCGCTGCGCAGCCTCGCGAATGCGGCCGGCTGCAGCGTGGTATCGGTCAATTACCGGCTCGCGCCGGAGCACCGCCATCCCGCGGCAGCCGAAGACTGCTATGCCGCGACCTGTTGGGTGGCGGACAATGCGCGAAGCCTCGGCGCAGACCCAGACGCGCTCGCGATCGGTGGCGACAGCGCCGGCGGCAACCTCGCGGCGGTGACGGCGCTGCTCGCGCGGGAGCGGCGCGGGCCGCGCATCCGCTATCAGCTCCTCGTCTACCCGGTGACCGATCACGACTTCGAGCGCGCCTCTTACCGCGAAAACGCTGAGGGCTACTTCCTCGGTCGTGAGGACATGCGCTGGTTCTGGAACCACTACGTCCCAAGCCAGGCGGATCGCAGTCTTTTCACGGCCTCTCCGCTTCGTGCGCGGGATCTTTCGCACCTGCCACCCGCGCATCTGATCAGCGCCGAGTTCGACCCGCTGCGGGATGAAGGGGAGGCCTATGCGGACCGGCTACACGAGGCCGGCGTACCCGTCTCTCTGACGCGCTACGACGGCATGATCCACGGCTTCTTCAGCATGGCGGCGATCATCCCGCGCGGAAGGGAAGCGATCCTCGAGGCTGCCGGGAAGCTTCGCGCAGCGCTGGCGAGCTGAGACTCGTGGCAGGGCCCGATTATGTCTTTCAAGGCCGCAGCATCACGCTGCCCTGCATCGTGCGCGAGGCTGCGTCCGGTGCTGCAACCTATCTCGTCGACGCCTCGGCCGCGCGCCGGCTCCTGCCCGGCCCCGAGCTCGACGTGGTGGAGCTGCTACCGGGCCGCGCGCTGCTCTCGCTCGCCTGCATCGACTACCGCGACAACGATCTCGGCGACTACGACGAGATCTCGATCGCTCTCTTCGTACGCGAGCGTTCGGCGCCGCGCGGCGTGCCGGTGGTCGGCGCAGCTCTGGACTTCCTGCGTGGACGGCTCGCAACGTTCATCCTGCGTCTGCCCGTAAACCAATCCTTCACCTGCGAGGCAGGCTGCGGCATCTGGGGCTTCCCGAAGCGGGTGATCTCGATCTCGTTCAACCACGGTGCGCGTATGCTGTGCACCTGGCACGCCGACGGCCAGCGCGTCTTCACCTTCTCGCTCCCCCGCGGCGGCCGGGCGAAGCTGCCGGAGCGGGAGCTCGCGACGTACAGCTATCTCGACGGAGCGCTGCATCGGACGCGCTTCGTCTCTGGCGCCGAAGGCGTTGGCTTCCGTCTCGGGGGTGCCGAGCTCGATCTCGGTACGCATCCGATCGCGCAGGAACTGCGTGGCCTCGGGCTTCCGAAGCGGGCGCTGCTCAGCGTTTCGATGGAGAAGATGCACGGCCGCTTCGAGGCGCCCGAACCTGTTTCCCGTTCTCCCGTCTCGCGAGCCGGCCTCGGGGCGCTGCTCTCGCATCTATTCGCCGTGGCGATCGTACTCGGTGGCCTGGCGTCTCTCGCCCACGCCGGCAGCCCGGCGCATGCGGAACGCAAGGACGGCTCCGAAGTGTTCCGGCTGCGCCCGGACCTGCGCGCCTGCGAGCCGCCCGCCTGCGGCGGCTTCTTCGTGAGCCAGGTCAATCGCGATCTCAGCCGCTGCGCCGACGGCGAGCGGGCGCCGGAGTGCTACGTGGCGAGCCTCGAACCGAGCGGCAAGGGCGTCCCTGACACCGAGATGCTTCAGGACCTGGCATCGGCTCCTGCTCCCTGGCGCGCATTGCTGCGCGGCCGGCTGGAGGCGCGCCGGATCCCCGGTGCGGGAACGCTGGGCGTTCTTCGCGTCACACAGGCCTGGCGCCCGGTGGGCGAAGGCGCTGGCGACGGCTCGTTCTTCTCGGTCCACGACACGGACATTCGCTGCGTGAAGGCGCCCTGCCCCTCCATTCGAGCGGTGCTGCTCAACGAAGGTACGGAGCTGCTCGTCTCGGAGATCGACCTCGAGCGCGCGAAGGCGAGCGCAGCGGAGCTCGTGGAGGCCTCCGATGCTCTAGACCGCGAGGGTATCCTCGTGATCGGCGCCCCTGCCCCGGGCAGTGCGCCGGACGTGGACGTGCTTCTCGCTTCGCGGCTCTATCTGCAAACACGGGTTGATCAAGGGCATTAGCGAATCGATGCTCGACCCGTCCCCTGCCGGGCGGGCGGTTGCTCATCGCTGTGTGGGCGGGTGTGTCACTGGGCATCCGCCAGCGTGTCTATCGGGGCCGCTCCGAGAGAAAGCGGCGAAGAGTGTCGTACACGTCGGCGCGGTCGAGCAGATCGAGATGTCCGGCGCCGTAGCCGATCCATTGCTGTGCTGCCGGAAAGTCGAGTCTGAGCTTCGGGTCTTCGTGATGGCCGAGCGCGCTGTCGACGGGCACCAGGCCATCGCCGACGAGTCGATCACCAATGAACTCCCCTAGCAAGGAGCGGGCGGCGCTCGCGTCTCGGCTCAGCGTAGCGGCGATGGCATAGCAGGCGACGCCGGCAGGCAATGCGAGTTCGCTGCGCGGGTCACTCGTGCGCTCGAAGCGATCGCGCCCCTGCCAGTGCTCGTCGAGCACGTTGCCGAACCGGAGATCGGTAACGCCCGCGCTTCGGATCTTCCCGAGACGTGCGAGCGGCGCGCTGTAGCGGCTCACGCCGAGCAGGACGTCGATCCAGTTGCCGCCGCGCTCGAGCGGTGTGCCGTGGTGGGGAGACCCGAGACATACGATCTTCCCGAGCTTCGAGCGAAAGGCGTAGCCCTCTATCTCGGCCACGTGACAAGCGCTGCGGACGACCAGGCCTCCCATGCTGTGCGCGACGATCGTCAGCTCGTCGAGCGGCACCGGCCACGCCGATACGAGATCTTCGAGAAGAGCTGCGAACGCCCGACCATTGGTCGATACGTGCAGGCCCGTGTTGTAGTGAAGGTAGACGGGCGATAGCCCTAGATCGCGCGCCAGGGCAGCCCCATGATCGTGTCCAAGCCTCTGCAGTTGCAGATCGTTCATGCAGGAGCCATGGACGAGGACGCAGAGCTTGCCCGTGGCGTCGGGGATAGCCTCACGGAGCGAGGCCTCGTCGAGCGCGAGGGGATTTCCATTGCGACGAAGACGCATCTCGATCGCGAGAGGATTGTCGGTCTCGACCATGTAGTCGCCGAGCACTCCATTGAGCGCTGCGAGCACGGCCTCGCGCTCGGGCCCCGGCACGCTCTTGCCGAGCAGGGGTGCCAGCTCGGTGAGTACGAGTTGGATGCCACTGCCCACGAGATCCGTCACGCCGCGGATGCTTCCGTAGACGATTCCGGCGATCACACGCACGGGGTCTTCGAGCGGTCGGCCGAGGACGTCAGGCCCCGCCCCGATGGTGCGAAACATGGACTCCACGAGATCCGTCACGCCCCTGGTGGCATCGATCGCAAGGCAGCTCGCTCCTCGCAGATCATCGGCGTGGCTACGGCTCTTCTTCGTCACGCGGGGAGCATAGAGGCTCCCGGCCGCCGCTGCTGTGCGCACGCTCGCGCGATGTGCTCGAGCCCGCGCCTCCCGCACTCTTGGCGTCGGCTTCGAATCGAGGAGGCCGTGACATCGTGCTGCCGTCCACGGGAGCGAAACCTACTGAGGCGCTCCGGCAGGAGCCAGGTTTGCCCCCTCGACACGGTACTCTGCCTGCTCCGTGAAGACGGCCCGCGGCGTCCAGTCCTCGAGTGTGGCGAGCGGGACGACGCGCGTGGTCGCGAATCCGGTCGGGTCGATCACGAAGGGCTCGCCGGGCGTCTCGAACCACAGCGTGACCATGTGCTGCATGCCGTCACGCGGGCGCTCGATCACGGCGCGAAAGAGCGTCTCCTCAGCAAAGCCGAGGGCGCGCAGCGCGTGCAGGGCCAGGAGCTCGAGTCCGTCGCAGTCGTCTCCGGGACTGGCGAAGAGCTCGGCCGAGGTCGGCCAGAGATCGATCACCGCATCGGGCACGTAGCGCGCGCGCGCTTCCTCCTGGATCCATGCGCCGACTTTTTCGGCCAGCGCCCGCCGCTCGGAGAGGACAAAATGTGCCCAGTCCGCGCCGAGAGTGCCCGAAGTCCCGGTCTCCGGCGTCGCGCTCTCGCGCTCCCGGGTCTGCCAGAGCGCGATCTTCGCGTGAGCCTGATCGCGCGGCGGCACACCTTCGACGAGGCGGTAGGGAGCGAAGGGCTTTACGCCGGCGCAGCCTGCCTGTGCGCAGCCCGCCAGGGCGATGCACGCCCAGGCAATCCGGATCGAGCCATCGACTCTCCCCATACCGGCAGTTTCGGCGGATGGGCCGCTGGGGTTGAGCGGAAGCTGCCCATGGCTTGAGCTTCTGTCTCCCAGGCATTCAGCTCGCGAGCGAGCGAAGCAGCTCCATACGCGCGCGGACCCGCTCCGCCCCTCGCGAGAGGGCGAGCGAATCGTCGGGCGGTGCGAGCAGGATCTCGTCCACGCCGGCCTCGGCCAGGCGGCAAATATCCTCGCGAATCTCGCTCGCCGAGCCCATCAGAGGGCGCCTTTCCGCAGCGGGCGATACGCCCAACGGCGCACGCAACAAGACCGGAAAGCAGAGCAGCAGCACCTCGCCCCGCGCGCTGCCCGTGCGCTCCATCGCTGCGCGGTAGGCAAGCACTCCCGCCGCGACCGCCTCGATCGAGGCGAGACCGGCTGGCAGCCAGTCTGCCCCGAAACGCGCCGCGCGCGCATGGGCCGCAGCGCCCTGACCGCCGACGTGGATCCGCGGGTACGGCTTCTGCACGGGCTTGGGGCCCACGTATGACTCCGCGAAGCGGTAGAAGCGCCCCTCGAATGCCAAGGGATCCTTCGTCCAGACCTCGATCATGGCGCGCAGGCATTCGTCGCAGCGCTCGCCCCTCGCTTCGAAGGGAACGCCCATCGCCTCGTACTCGTCCCGTGACCAGCCGAGCCCGATGCCGAGGCTGGCGCGGCCCCCGGACAGCAGGTCGAGGGTCGCTACGCGCCGTGCGAGCTGCACGGGGTTGTGGAGCGGGAGGATGAGCACGTTCGTCCGCAGCAGAATGCGCGTCGTACGCGCAGCAACGAATGCCAGCAGGTCGAGGGGATCGAGCACGCTCCGGCTCGCGAGCGGAAGCCTGCCGTCGGGGCTCGGCGGATAGGCGTCGCGAGGGCGCACGGGATGGAGTACGCGCTCGCTGGTAAAGACGCCGTGGAAGCCGAGGGAATCGGCGAGATCGGCGCGCAGCGCCACGCTCTCGAGCGTAGCGTCAGGGCCGAATTGCGGCAGCGTGATCGAGAGGCGCAAGGCCGGCTCAGCCCGCTTGCCCGCGCGGAGGCTCGGCGCTGCCGAACAGACCCGCGAACCACACGACGAGAGCGGTCAGGTCGACCAGCGGCACCAGCCAGAGATCGCGCGCGCGAAGATGCAATAGCTCGCGCCGTTGCCAGAGCGCAGCTGCCCGCAGCGTCCACCAACCGAGCAGCGGCACCCAGCCCGGCCCGCCGGCAGCGAAGAGCGCCAGCGTGCACGCCAGCGCCGGCAAGAGGTCATGCGTGACGAGGGAGCCGAAGTAGCCCACGGGTCGCGAGGCTCGTGTGACGCGACTCCAGCGTACGTGGCGGGCAAGCGCGCTGCGCCACCCCTCTTCCTCGAGCACGTGCTCGACCATCATCGGCACCCAGGCGAGCCGCCAGCCGGCACCTTCTACCTTGCGTGCGAGCCAGAAGTCATCGGCCGCGAGATCCAGCAGCGACTCGAAACCTCCACTGTGCTCGAGCGCACTGCCACGCACGGCGATGGTGGCACCGAGGCCGAAATGCAGGCCCTCAAAGCGTGCGGCGAGGCAGACGTTCGGGATGAAATGAGTGTTGGTGACCAGCGCGTCGATGCGACTCACAGTGCTGCGCGCTGGCACGCTCCTGTAGGGGCACGTGGCAAACCCCACGCCTGCTTCGGCGAAGGGAGCGAGCAGGCGCTCCGTATAGTCGTCCGGCACCCGCACATCGGCGTCCGAAAGCAGCCAGAAATCCGCACGCTCGCCGCGCGCAGCCTGCACCTGATTCGAGACCTTGAGGTTGAGGCCGGGAGGGCCCACGCCGACCGCGACCCGGCAGGGGGTCTCGGGCCAGCGCTCCCGTACACGGGCAACGACGCTGGCCGCGGGATCGTTCGCATCGGCGATGCCCACGAGAATCCTCATCCTCCCCGACTTGCCAGCTCGCCACAGGCTCTCGAGGCAGCTCTCGAGCTGCTCGCCCGCGCCGCTGAGCGGCCGCAACGCAATGACCTCGCCCTTCGGAATCGCCGCAGACGGCAAGGGCCCTTCGGACTCGGACATCCGCGCAAGCGATGCGAACGCGAGCAGTCGATACGCCACGGAAACGGCGAGCCAGCCTACGAGGAGAACGCCGAGAACGCTCACGCTGCGACCGCCTCGCCCCGGCTGAGAGTGCGCGAGCTCACGAGTTGGAAGCCGGCCGCGCGCACAGCCTCGCGCACCGCCGGCGCGCGGAAGGCCGCCTCCTCGCGCCGGCCCTGCTCGCTCCCCCGGTCGGGATGCGCGTAGAGCTCGACGCTTCGTGCCGTGATGCGCGGCAGAAGCCACAGGATCTCTTCTGCCGAGATGCGGCCCGTGGCGCGCAGGCCGTACAGCCTTTCGGCAGCACCAACGCTCGAGCTGCGGCGTAGCCGCTTCCGTGCCCGCCGCGAGAGCGCCGCCAGGATCGCCGGCTCCACCTCATGCGGCGCCCATGCGCTGCCGTGACGTGCGACGACGTCCTCTTCCGCAAGCCGCAGCCAGTGGATCCGATATTCCTCCATGCAAGCCAGCAGCACTTCGAAGATGAACGGGTGCAAGTGCAGATGGTGGTGACCATCCACGTGATCCAGGGAGAGGCCCGTGTCGAGGTAGCGCTCAATCTGGGTGCGGATCTCCCGCTGGATCTGGTCGCGACGCCGTTGCCAGAAGAGGCCGTCGAAGATCCCGGCCAGGGCCGGATTCGCCGCGAAACGGCCTGCCGTGTCCACGAGATCAGGGATCGTCTCGGGCTTGCTCGCGGCCGGCGCCTCGCGGCCCGAGAGGACGAGGTGGAGCCCTGTCGACAGCTCCGGCAGCTCTCGCGCCAGTGCCACGGCTTCGGGCAGTGCACTTCCCGTCACCATCAAGCTCGCGCTGGTGAGGATCCCGTCCCGGTGCGCCGCGGCGATGGCCGCGTTCACTCCGGCGCTCTTGCCGAAGTCGTCTCCCGTGACGAGAAGGGTGCGGCTCAAACGCTCAGCTCTCGGCAGAGCGCCGGCGCTGCGCCATGAAGGAGAAGAACTCCCACCCTTCTCGCAGGCGACGCTTCATCACTTCCCGATCGCGCAGCATGTCCCGCACGATGCGCAGAATCGGTCGCGGCCGCAGGTAGAACTCCCGGTACATGCGCTCGAGGGCTTCGTGAATCTCGGCTCTCGAGAGGTTCTCGTAAGACAGGACGGCCTCCTGGATGCCGTGGCCTTCCACCAGATCCTGCGAGCGCGTGGCCGAGAACCAGCCATTCTCCTGGGCCTGCCGGTAGAGCTCGGTACCCGGATACGGCGCCGCCAGCGAGACCTGCAGGCTGTAGGGGTCGATCTCCTTGGCGAACTGGATCGTGTTCTCGATGGTCTGCAGGGTCTCGCCCGGCAGTCCCATGATGAAGGTGCCGTGGATCAGGATCCCCAGTGCGTGGCAGCTCTGCACGAACTCGCGGGCCTGCTCGAGCTTGATCCCCTTGCGGATGTTGTTGAGGATCTCCTGGTTGCCGCTCTCGAAGCCGACCAGCAGCAGCCGAAGGCCGTTCTCCTTCATGACCTTCAGCGTCTTGTAGGGGACGTTCGCCCGGGCATTGCACGACCAGGTGATGCCGAGCTTGCCAAGACCGCGCGCGATGCCCTCGGCCCGCGGCCGGTCGTCGGTGAAGGTGTCGTCGTCGAAGAAGAACTCCTTCACCTGCGGGAAGAGCTGCTTCGCATGGGCCATCTCCGCCACCACGTGCTCGACGCTGCGGGTGCGGTAGGCATGGCCGGCGATGGTCTGCGGCCAAAGGCAGAAGGTGCAGCGGGCGCGGCAGCCTCGGCCCGTGTAGAGCGACACGTAGGGGTGTTGCAGGTAGCCGATGTAGTAGCGCTCAACCGTGAGGCTCTTCGCGTAGACATCGGTCACGAACGGGAAGGAATCGAGGTCGTGGATCGGCGGCTGCTCCGTGGTCCGGAGCAGACTCCCGTCACGGCCGCGGTACGTGATGCCCGCGACATCGGCGTAAGGCATGCCGGCAGCGATGTCGCGCACGGCGTAGTCGAACTCTCCGGTGGTGGCGAAGTCGACCGCGGGGGCTACGCGCATCGTCTCCTCTGGAAGGACCATGGTATGGGCGCCTACGAAGCCGATCTGTACGCGCGGATTTCGCTCCTTGAGCAGCGCGGCGGTCTTCGCGTCCTGCGCCACCGACGGCGTGGAGGTATGGAAGACGACCAGGTCGAAGGCTTCGGCGCGCTCCAGCACATCGTCGACACTGAGCTCATCGGGCGGCGCATCGATCAGTTCGCTGCCGGGAACCAGCGCGGCGGCCTGCGCCAGCCACGTCGGATACCAGAACGAGCGAACCTCGCGCCGCGCCTGGTAGCGCGAGCCTGCGCCACCGTCGAAGCCCTCGTAGGAGGGCGGGTTCAGGAACAGGGTCTTCACGAGAGCTCCTGCGTGGCGGCGGCCGGCCGACCGCTGAGGTACTTGGGGCGATCCGGCGTCTGCATCGCATCGGCGACGATGGGTTGGTCGAGACTGCCCGGGAACAGGAAGCGGACGGCAAAGCTTGCATCGATCGCGACGCCGGCGAAGAAGCGCACGAGCGCAGGAGCGCCGAGGATCTCCATCAGACGCCGCATGAACGCGCGGCTCACCGTGCGGTGCGCGCGGGCCTCTGCCCGGCGTGCAGCGCGCAGGCGCCGGAGCACGAGCGGCCGCTGGCCAGCGCCGGCGATGCGGCCAAGCTCTTCGGTCGCGTAGGAGACGTGGCGGATCTCGTCTTCGTGGATCTCTCGCAACAGCTTGACGGTGTCGGGATCCTCGGCGAGAGATCCGATCAGTCCCTCCATCTCGGCGCAGGCCCTCTCTTCTCCGGCCTTGCTGCCGCAGAAGAAGGTGACGAGGTCGTCCACGTCGAAGGGACGCGGATCGTCAAGCCGAGATTTCGGCGTTCCCATTTGAAAGCGCTGCACCAGGGTCTCGTAGTCGAGTTCGGGCGGCAGCGGCCTGACCTGGAAGCCCATGACCTCGAGGTGGCGGCGGAACAGACGCGCATGCTTGGTCTCCTCCGCGAAGTGCCGGTAGATCTTGCGCGCCAGGACGGGATCCTCGACGTGGGCAGCGACCCGGTCGAGATCGACGGCGCTGTCTCCCTCGCCGACGGCAAGGGAATTGAGCAGCAGTTCCCGCGCCTGCGGATTGGCGAGAATCTGGCGGAAGAAGCTCTGACGGCTGTACAAGAACGCCCCCCTACGTCTGCGCCTCGAAGGCGCTCGAGCGGGCCCGACCCCTGCTGGGCCGCCGCCACGCCTCAACTATACCGGCTCGCGCCTCGCTCGTCGGAAGGCCCCTGGCCTCGGGCCAGCCTCGAATGGAGGCCGAGGCCGATTCCGGCCCAGACCACCTGCTCCAGCCTCAACACGAGGGAGAGCAACAGACCGACGGAAGGGTCGAGGCCCGCCACCGAGGCGCCGAGCATGCGGGCCCCTTCCTGTACGCCAAGGCGAGCCGGGATGAAGAAGGAGAAGATATCGAGGGCCACGCCCACCAGGAAGATCTCGGCCGCGGCGCGCCCGATCTCCGGCGTCCCGAGCAATGCGAGGAAGACGCCAACCTGAAGGCCGCCGACGCAGGAGCCGGCAAAATTCCTGAGCAGCGCGCTCCGGAACGCCTCGGGTCGCTCCAGATGGAGTGAACGAAGGCGGAAATCGAGATCCGCACTCGCCCGCGCCAGCCGCTCTCCCAGACGCGCACCACCCAGACGGGCGACGACGGGATGGAGCGGAATCCGTGTCGCGAGCCGCCCGCTGCGTTGAACGAAGAAAAAGACGGCGATCCCGACGCCGAAGAGCGCCGTCGCCGCCACCAACGCGACACTTTGCCACGGCTCGAGAGGCCCCAAGACGAGCAAGATCGCGACGCCGGCTAGACCCAGGCACGCATCCGAGACGGAGCAGGCCAGCCGGTCGGCAGTGACGGAGGCGGCGGCCTCCGTCGCAGGAACGAAGCCCGGAAGCAGGCTCGCGCGCAGCACATCGCCGCCGAGCGACGCCGTCGGTGTCAGCAGGCTGAAGGCGTAGCCGGCTAGATAAGCCTCGAAGAGCCGGCGCAGTCCTGGCTCATGAAGCGGTGCAAAGCAGCGCTGCCAGCCCCAGGCGTGAAGCAGGTGCTCGAGTCCTGCCAGCGCAACGATGAGAAAGACGCCCAGACCGAGAACGCGCGCCTGCTCCCAGAGCTTCTCGACACCGGCATGGGTCAAGAGCCAGACGAAGCCGATCGCGCCGGCCGCCATGGCGAGCCCGTGCAGGGCGCGGCGCAGCGAGCAGCGCGCTCGGCCCGCGCCCGTCAGGACTGCGGAGCGGAGGGGGGGCCAGGCCCCCGGGTCGGCCC
>CAYGXT010000035.1:0-14259 GCA_964353695.1 uncultured Myxococcaceae bacterium | reverse complement strand
CCGCCGTCTGGCTGGCGGGAACGGGCTCCTCGCTGCGGCTCTTCGATCTCTCGGTCGAGTCGATCCCCGAAGAGGCGCGGAGAGCGCCGGGTGTCGAGGTCGTGCATGGGAACCTCCTCGACGAGGTTCTCGTACGGCACGCCCTCGAGGGCGTGGATCAGGTGCTGCACTTCGTGTCGGCCACGGTGCCGGCGACATCTGTGGCCGAGGTCGACCTCGAGCTGCGGGCGAACGTGCAGCCGACCCTGCGACTGCTCGGGGCGATGCGCGCTGCCGGGACGCCGCTGCTGGTCTTCCCTTCGTCCGGAGGCACCGTCTACGGGGACGAGGCCCCGGAGAGCGGTTTCGCGGAGACGGCGACTCCCCGTCCCTACGGCTCCTACGGCCTCGGCAAGCTCCTCAATGAGGAGATCCTGGCTTTTTACGCACGCTCAGGCGGGCCGCACTGTCTCGTGCTGCGCATCGCCAACGCCTACGGCCCAAGCGTGCATGGCCACAACCGTCAGGGCGTGATCAACGCCTTCCTCGACCGCGTGCGTGCGGGAGAGCCTGTGCGCATCTGGGGCGACGGCAGTGCGGTTCGCGACTACGTGCATGTGGAGGACATCCTCTCGGCCCTCTCCGCGCTGGTGCGGAGCGGGGCACGGGACGAGATCTACAACGTGGGGAGCGGCCGCGGTCGGAGCGTGCGCGAAGTGTTGGACGTGGTCCGCCACGTCACGGGCCGCGAGCTCGCTCTCGAACGTGTGTCGGGCGAGTACGCCGGCGTGCAGCGCAGCGTGCTCGACGTCTCTCGGCTTCGCACGCGAACGGGCTGGGCGCCCGAGGTCGAGCTCGAGGAGGGGATCGCTCACCTGTGGGCGAGCTTTGGCGAGCGCCGCTAGTGCAGCGGCCAGTAGCTCTCGGTCGAGTATTCGAGATCGCGCCGGCGCTCGCCGATCGGCTTCGCCGGATTTCCGCCCACGATCGTGTAGGGTGGCACGCTCTTCGTGACGATCGCACCGGACGCCACGATGCAGCCACGGCCGAGGGTCACGCCCGGTGAGACGATCGCGCCGGCGCCGATGAAGACGTAGTCCTCGATCACGATCGGTGCCACCACTCCCGGGAAGGTCGGATCGTGCGCATCATGGCCGCCCAGTAGCAGCATCACGCGATAGGCGATGGCGACGTTCTCGCCGATCCGGAGCTCGGTCATGCCCACGCCGGCGAAGAGGCATTCAAGCTGGATCGTCGAGTTGCGGCCGACGGAGACCTTGCCTCGCCCTCCGAAGATCTTGAGACCGGTGTTGATGGTGGCGCCGCTCGCGATCGTCCAGCCGAGGACATGCCGGTAGTAGAAGCTCCGCACCGCGCGAATCGGTACGTAGCCGATGATGCGGTTGGCGCCGAAAGCGAGCACCGCGCTCGCGAAATTCCGCAGGCGGTCGTACGGCGTCGCCTGGTTGCGGACGATCAGCCGCTCGTTGCCCGTGGCGCTCATCAGGGCTGCGCCGCCGAGCGCGGCGCCACCGAACCGAGAAAGGCTTCGAGCCCGGACTCGTTCAGCTCCATGCCCACCACCGTGGCGAGTCCCGCGACGAGACCGCCGGCCAGGGACAGGATCAGGGTGATCAGTTTCTTCGGCCGGATCGGTCGCGGCTCTGCAGCGGCCTCCTGCACCACGGATGCATTCGTAAACTGGCTTCGATCGAGAGCCGCGTCGATTCGGGCCTCGACCCCGCGGCGCAGATACTGCATGTACTGGGTCTCGCTGGTGGAGATCAGGCGCTCGATGCGCTTGGCCTCCAGCAGCTTCTCGTCGAGCATGGTGAGGCGCTGTGTGCCTTCTTGGATCTGCCCGTCGAGCTTCTTGATACGCTCGACGTCGCCGTCGCGCTCGGCGCGCGTGCGCTCCATATCCTGCGACGCGCTCACCGATGCAGGCGAGAGGGTCGACTGCTTCTGGTACGTCCCCGAGCGCTGGCCTTCGATCGCGGCAGCTGCAGCGTCGAGCTTGCGCTGGTTCTCCACCAGCAGCGGAGAGTCTGCCTTGTAGCGCTCCATCAGCCGCACGCGGTCGAGTTCGAGCCGGAGCTTCTCCTGGATCAGCGCTTGTAGCGCGTAGTCGTTGCGTCCTTCGACCGTCGTGGTCTGCATCTGCCACGGCTTGCGCTCGAGGAAGCCCTGGTAGGAGGTGATGCGGGAGTCGAGCTCGGCCACGGTGCGCCGCAGACGATCCTGCTCCTCGCGCAGCGAGCCCACGATCTGCTGCTGCAGCGTGCGCTCGGCGGCGAGATCGGCGATGCCGGCCTCGCGTTTCAGGACTTGGAGTCGGTCCTCTTGACTCGCCAGCTCCGTCTTGAGGGAGTTCGCCTGGCCCTCGAAGAAAGTCTCGACCTCGGCGCGGCTGTGCACCTGCACGTGATGATCGATGTACTTCTTGAGCAGGGCCTCGAGCACGACCTTTGCGAAGGTCGGGTTGCCTGCCTCGTAGCTCACGACGAGTACGTTCGATTCCTTCAACAGTGCGACCGAGATCGCCGACTCGAGGCCGCGGAGCGCCCGGTCGGCCGACGTCGGTGCCGGTACGCCGTGGTACCAGGCGTAGACGTCCTCGTAGAGCCAGAGCGGACCAAAGAAGAGACGGGTCCAGATGGAGGGCATCGCCCTGTCGAGCCCCGTGGCCTTCAGCGTCGCATCGAGCACCTTTCGGCTGGTGAGGATCGCCATCTCGGAGTTCACCTCCTGCTCCGAGACGCCCGCCGACACCACGGTCGGCGAATGCTCGCCGGAGGCGTCGAGGTTCCCGGCGTAGCGGGTCTTCTGCATCAGGATTGCGGCGCGCGCGACGTAGGTCGCGGGCCACAGGAAGCCAGCCGCCAGCACGACGATGGCGACGGTCGCGAAGACCGTGAAGAAGTCGCGCTTGCGGCGGACGATGGCGCGCCACAGACCCCGGAAGGCTTCGGCGAGCTCGACCACGCTCGACTCGCCCGCCGGCGGGCGGGCATCGGGGATCTCGTGGGTCTCTGTCATGCGGCCACCTCCTCTGGACGTTGCTCTCGCGCTCGGTCGCTGGCTCCGTCCCGTAGCGATTCCTCGAGCGCGCCATCCAGTGCATCGACGAAACGCTGCCAGCCGAAGCGTGCCGCGGAGACGGGAGCCTCCGCCACGATCCGCTCGCGCAGGCCCGGCTCGTTGACCAGCCGGAGCATGGCCTCGGCGAAGGCGCCGGGCTCGGGCTCGGCCAGCAAGCCGTCCTTGCCGTGGCGCACGATCTCGCGGGGCCCGCCGCGGTCGAGAGCGACGCAAGGCTTGCCGCTGGCCATGGCCTCGATCACCACCAGGCCCCAGTCCTCGTTGAAGGCGGTGAACAAGGTGCCGAAGCAGGTGCGGTAGAACGACCGCAGCTCCTCTTCCTCCGGATGTACGCGGAACTCGATCGCGGGGTCAGCGCCGGCGAGCGTACGCAGCTTCTCGAGATAGGGCTCGCTCTTGCGGTCCACGATCCCCGCGATGCGCAGCCGCCAGGTCTCGGGCTCGGGCGCACGCTCTCGGAAGCGGCGGAAGGCTTCGATCGCCAGTTCGAGGTTCTTGGTCCACATGATGCGGCCAGGCACGAAAAAAGTCCGATCGGAGTCCGTCGAGGGTGTGAAGGCGTCGAGATCCACGCCCGGATGCAGGACGCGCAGCTTCGATTCGGGGGCGAGGCCACCGGCGAGGATCCGTCGCTCGACCTCGGCGCTGATCGGGAAGATCAGGCGGTACCGCTTCCATGCGAGCCGGTCGATCGCGCGGAAGAGGGCGCTTCCCGCACGAATCATGCTGCGCTGGAGCAGACTCCTTTGAGCCAGGTAGGTGGCACGGTAGACCGGGTCGAAAACGATCCGCAGCGGTGTCAGGCACAGGTTGAAGGCCGGAATGCCGAGATTACGGAGGACCACCAGGTCACCAAGCCCCTCGCAGACGACCAGCAGCGCGTCAAAGCGATTCAGGTCGATCTTGCGAGTTAGAATTCTAAGCCCCGAGAGAGCGACCCGGAGCGGGGAACGATGGACCGACACGGAATCGAGAACGCGGACGTCCAGCTGCTGAAGGCCAGGGAAGGTCGCCTCCGGCTCGTAGCGGCTGGTGAAGATGGCCACCTGGTGTCGGCTACGCCGGGCGAACTCGAGCAAGGTGCGCTCTGCGCCGCTGGTCAGATAGACCCACGGGTAGTAGACGGCGATGCGCAGCTTGCCCACGTTGCTCGGTTTCCCTTCGGCCGATTTCGGCTCCGCGCCCCTTACGGCGTTCGTATCGGAAGCTCGCAGGGGATCAGTAGGCGCTCGATGCCATTTGCGCACGGGCTGTCCGAGCATTTCCGCCCCCAGACACCCGACGCGTGCTCGCGGCCACCTAGGGGTAGGAATGAGATCGGGGATCCAGGTCGTCGCCGACTGGCTTCGGTACCGAAAGAGCCGTTGGAACGCAGGCGGTTGGGAGCATTCTTGCAGAGAAGTGACGCATCATGAACCTCTCCTTCCGCCGGCAGATGGTGAATCTCTCCCACCAGCTCCTCGACGGCTTCACGTTTCTAGTCGCTTGCTGGGCTGGAATCTACGCAGCGCTCTGGCCGGATGGTCAATTTCTGCTGGCCGGGTTCGCCGCCGGCCTGCACTTCACGGACTTCCTCGTGCTGCTGGCGGGGCTGCGCGCTTCGACCGCCTTCCAGACTCTTCCGACCGGCCTGCGCCGCTTCGAGAGCTTCCTCACCCACGCCTGGACCTCGATCCGCCAGGCCGGGCTCGCGGCGGCAGTGATTGCGGCGGGTGGCGTCATGTTGGGCAGCTCCGAGCTCACCTCGAAGGCCTTCTTCGTGACGTTCTTCGCCACGCTCCTCGTGCTGCGGGTGAGCGGCCGCATCGTGCAGCAGTCGCTCTTCGTGCGCCTGCGCCGGCGGGGCCGAAATCTTCGGGTGGCGCTGATCGTGGGCTCGGGGCCGCGCGCTGCCCGCATCGTGCGCGAGATCGAGCTTCATCCCGAGTACGGTTACATCGTCGCGGGCTTCGTCGATGACCCCATGCCGCGGCCGGCAGTGCAGCTCGAGCACCTTGGCCGCCTGGAAGACCTGCCGCGTGTCCTGCGCGAGACGCGCGTGGACGAGGTTTTCGTGGCGCTTCCCCTTCGCTCGCAATACGACGAGATCCTGCGCACGATCGAGCTCTGCGAGGAGCAGGGAATCGCCGTGCATCTGCCGGGAAACCTCTTTACGCTGGCCGTCGCGCACTCGAAGTCCACGAACCTCGCGACGACGCCGCTCATCAGCATCGTCTCGAGCGGGCCCATGGACGGGATCCCATACCTGATGAAGCGCAGCTTCGATCGGGTGGGGGCCGCGCTCCTGCTGCTGCTGCTCTCGCCCGTCTTCCTCGCGATCGCGCTCGCCATCCGCATGACCATGGGCAGCCCGATCCTTTTTCGGCAGCCTCGCGTCGGCTATCAACGCCGCGTCTTCACCTGTTACAAGTTCCGCACGATGGTGAAGGACGCAGCCCATCGCATGGCCGCGCTCGAGACGCTGAACGAGGCCGACGGGCCCGTCTTCAAGATCAAGGACGATCCGCGCGTGACGCCTGTTGGAGCCTGGCTGCGCCGGATGTCGCTCGACGAGCTTCCGCAGCTGATCAACGTGCTCAAGGGCGACATGAGCCTGGTCGGCCCACGACCGCTGCCGCTGCGTGACGTGAGCCGCTTCAACCGCCCGGCCATCAACCGCCGCTTCGCAGTCTGGCCGGGCATCACCTGCACCTGGCAGGTCTCGGGCCGCAGCGACACGTCCTTCGAGGACTGGATCAACCTCGATCTCGAGTACGTGGACAACTGGTCGTTCGGCCGGGATCTGCAGATCCTGCTGCAGACCGTCCAGGCCGTCGTGAAGGGCCGCGGAGCGTACTAGGGACCAGCCGCCCTTTCGAGGGGCCGCGAGCGGCGCGAGACGAGCCGCCGTGCACCCTCCACAAGCTGTACCAGCGTGAACATCGCGATGTGGCGGTTCATGATCTTCCCGTAATCCATGATCGCGGGCGTCGGGCACTGCTCGCAGACCAGGCCCGTTGGCTCGGCGCGGCGGCCGGCAAAGCGGTCGCGGATCGCTGTAAAGCGTTCGTTGTTGACCACGTCCATGTAGGAAGCGCCGCCCGCGAGGCTGCCAAAGTCGTCCTTCTTCTCGAACACGGCGCAGCAGGGTGAGACAGCGCCGTCGGGATTGATGGCTGTCGAGACGTAATGCCAGTCGCAGCGCGTCCGCTTCTCCAGCGGCGCACGTGGGTCTTCGTACTCGGGGTGGGCCGGCTGATAGCGGTTGAACTCGGGCAGCGTCGAGCTCCAGTCTTTCATGACCTCGCGGTCCGCGGGCGGCAGCGGGAAGCGGCCGTCATCGAGAAAGGGCGTACCGAAGACGATGCGGTCTACGCCGATCTCGAGCGCGAGTTGTTTCGCGCGCTCGATCTCGTGCTCGTTGAACCGGAAGACGTAGAAGCGCCAGATGACGACGGGCCGAGTGAGGCCATGCTGCCTCTTCAGTGCCATCAGACGCCGCAGGTTCTCGAAGGCAAGCTCGAACTTCCCCTCGCGGCGGTAGGTGCCGTAGGTTTCCGGGCTCGCGCCGTCGATGGAGACGATGAGCTCGGACAGGCCCGAGCCGAGCAGGGCGAGCAGGCGCTCGTCCGAGAGCGGAAGGCTGAGGTTGCTGCTGATGAAGGTGACGATGTTCCTGCTCGCGGCCAGACGCAGCATCGGCTCCAGATTTTTGTTGAGGAGCGGCTCGCCCCAGTTGTAGAAGTCGATGAAAAAGACGTAGTCGCCCAACTCCTGCATCAGGTGCTCGAAGATGTGCATGTCGGCCCGGCCCGGGGCGCGGTCCTGGATCCTGAGCCCGGTCGGGCAAAGCGGGCACTCGAGCTGGCACAAGTTGGTCGGGTCGAACGTGAGCTTGAGCGGGCGCGCGCGCAGTCGGCTCGTGCGTAGCGCCATGGAGACGTTGGCGACGGCCCAGTTCCAGTAGGCGCGCGGGCCCTTCATCGGCGGGGCGATGTCGGCGACCTCGCGGTAGCGCGCACGCACGCGCTGGATCCGGCTCTCGGCGGTCATCCCGGACCCCTACTGTCCGGTGGCGTTGCCCAGGCTGGGGCTGGTCACCGGGTTCACCTGGTAGAACGCCGTGAAGGCCGCGTTCTTGGGGATGATGCGGTTGATGTAGAGGTCGACGTACATGCCGACCTGCGCGATGAAGCTCTTCGGCAGGTAGACGACGTCGTAGGGTCGCAGCACGGGCACGGGATCCTCGCCCTCGAGGCCGCCGCTGAGATTCACGCGGTAGACGTCGCGCCCGCCCGCCTTGCTCCGGATCAGGATCACGCTCGAAAGGGCCGCCGTGTCGAGCGCGCCACCTGCCTGGAACACCGCGTCCGCGAGCGTCATGCGGCCATCGATGTTGATCATGCAGGGGCTCTTCACCTCGCCGCCCACGAAGGCCCTCTGGCTGCCGAAGCCGCGCACGATCACCGTAACGTCGGGCTGCGTGAGATAGCCGGCGTAGCGTTCACGCAGGTCCTGCGACACCTCTTCGGGCGTGCGTCCTGCGACCGGAACGTCGCCTACGAGCTGGAGCGAGATGCGGCCGTCAGGCCGCACCGTGACCTCCTCGTTCAGCTCCGAGGTGTAGAAGAGCTTGATGCTGAGCGCGTCGCCAGCCCCGATCCGGTACTCCCCCAGCGGCTCGAGCACACCGGGGTCGTCGGGAAGTCGCGGGATGTGCAGCGCACAGGCACCCATGAAAAGTGTCGCTGCGAGGGCGAACGGAAGTTGGAGCCGGCTCTTCTTCGTCATCGCAGGACCTCTCTCACGAAGCATCCGCTACGAGGCTCAGGATCGAGCCCGGCGGAAGCGAAAGATGCTGGGTGGCGGCGCTCTGGCACGGGAAGGGCCGTGGTTTCACATCGGAATTCTTCACGACCGTGGCGGTCAGGCTCGGGCCGTTGATGGCGTTGATCTGGGGCGCTGCGAGAATTTCGCAGCTCACCCGCGCCGGCGTGAAGCCTTCGATCGAGACGTCCGTCTCGAGCGGGCTCTCGATCGAGCGGTTCACGAAGAGCGCTGTGATGCGCTTGCCGTCCGCGCTCTTCGAGGCGCGCGCCATCAACGTAGGCACCCCTGAGCGCGCCTTCACGACGCCTACCTGCTCGGAGGAGAAGGTCGGCGAGGTCACCTCCGTCGGCACCAGACGCGTCTCGAAGCGCTCGCGATAGAAGCGGTAGAGAAAATATGTCGGGCTCGTGACCAGGCCAGACGGATCGGCGAGGATGAGGGTTCCGTAATAGCGGTGGGTCGGGTTCGTGAACATCGTGAACTCGACGCGCGGATCCGCCATGTAGACGTCGAGGACCGAAGCGACGTAGAGGGCGGAGGCCTGCGTTCGCGAATGGTCCACGTACGTGAGGTGCCGCTTCGGGTCGGCGCTCAGACCAATGAGCATCCCGAACTCCGTGATGGCGAAGGGCGCGTTGGCGTTCATGGGTGAGCGCTGCTTCAGCTCTCCAGCCACGATACCGAGATTGTCCTTGGTCTGGAACGGGGCTGCGAACATCGCACGGTACAGCTTCTGCCGGTCCTGCTCGCGGGAAAGATCGACGCCATCGTCGATCACGACCGGAGCGTAGCCGTTGTGCAGGGCGAAGAAATCCGCTTTCGTGGTGAGTGCATCGAACATCGCTCGCGTCCAGTTTGGGTTGCTCCCGTCGGCGAACGGGAAGGCGCCCGTATCGATGTGGGCGATGGCCCCAACCTTTGCGCTTGGGATGACACCTTTGATGGCGCTGGCGTAGACCGGAAAATCCTTCGCGTACTGCGCGCCTGGCTTGTAGATCTCCCGGCTGTTCGGCCCTGTGGCACTCGGACCGCTGAGGTAGATCTCGTTGCCCACCTCCCAGCACTCAGGCACAAACCCGTTCTCGGTGAACCACTTCGCCCACGCGCCGGCGTCGCTCGCAGTTCCGGTTCCGTAGTTGGCCGTGATGCACGCCCGGGCGCCGAGCTGCTTCGCGAGCGCGACGAACTCCGGGGAGCCGAAATGGACGGTCTCCATCTTCTTGGTGAAGGGGTTGCGAAGCTCCCCGTGCGAAGGCCCCACGCCCTTGCGCCAGTCGTAGAAGTCCGCGCTGATGCCACCCGGGAAGCGCAGCAGGGGAATCCCGAGCGGACGCAGCAGCGCGAGCACGTCGGAGCGCGGCGTTCCAGTACCGGCCTGGACCAGCCCGCTCGCGTCCTCGAACCACTCGAGGTGGACCGCAAAGAAGTCCGAGGGAAGCTGCCGCTCGATCGTGGCCGGACGGATCGTGACCCTGGCCCCGCTGCCACCGAAGGCTGGTGCGGCCGGCACCGCATCCGGCGCTCCTACGAGCGTGAGGAAGACGTCGTCCACCCAGGCCCTGCTGCCCGCGGGGCCGAGCACCTGCACCCCGAACGTGAGCACCGAGGCATCGGTCGGCACCGTGAAGCGGCTCCTGCGCTGCGTGAACTCGGGATGGTTCACGTCCGAGACGAAGTCGTTGCCCGTACCCTGGGGTGACCAGACGACGAGATTCACGCCCGCCCCCTGCGTCGCGACCCGAGCGCCGAACTCGATCTTCTTGCCGCGCAGGGGCGCAGGGTCGAGCACCTGGTAGAGCATGAAGGATTGGGAACCGCTGGAGCCGCTCGCGCCCGGAGCCAACTCGGCCGCAGCCCCGCCCGAGGCGCCGGCTCGATCGACGAGCTTCGCCGCGCCATAGGCCGAGCCCTGACTGCCCCAGCCGGGCGGGGCCGACACGTCCTGCGCGGCCTCGTCGAAGGCGCCGTTTCGCAGCGCCGCCGAAGCAGGGGCCGGGGCCAGGTCGGCAGCGGCGCAGGCCGCAGGCGTCCCAAGGGCTGCGAGCACGAGCATCCGGAGTGCGAAGTGGTAATTCATCGTGCGAGCACCTCCCGGTAGAGATCGAGATACTGGCCGGCGATCACGGGCAGCGTGAACGCAGCCTCGAAGCGGCGCCGCGCGGCGTCGGCTCGCCTGCGCGCGAGATCGGGATTTCGGAGCAGCCGGAGGATGGCATCGGCCAGCGCCTCCGGGTCGTCCACGGCAACGATCTCGGCCTGCTCTGGCCCCACGGCCTCGAGGCAGCCGCCCACCTCCGTGATGGCAATCGGGCGCCGGGCCGCCATGTACTCGAGCAGCGTGATGGGAAGCCCCTCCCAGCGCGAACTCATGACCGCTACGTCGAAGAAAGAATAACAGGCCCGGCTCGGCAGCGACCCCGTGAAAACGAGGACGTCGCCGAGACGGAGCTCGCGCGCGAGTTCATGCATCTCGGCCTCGATCTCTCCGCTGCCCACGACCACGAAACGCGTCTCGGGCGTGGCCTCATGCACGCGCACCGCCGCACGCAGGAAGGTGTCGATGCCCTTCTGGATGTGCAGACGCGAGACGATGCCGACGATCGGCGCCTTGCCGGCAAAGGGGATGGCGGCGCGCGCGAGCGCACTCTCCTCCGCAGTCGGGATGGGCTCGGGAATGCCGTTGTGCAGGAGCAGGACCCTCTCGGGCGCAGCGTAGCCCTCCGCGACGAGCTTTTCGCGGTCGTCGCGCGTGGAGGCAATCACGCGCTCCACACGCCGGCACACCCAGCGCTCCGCCCACTTGCGAAGGGAAACGGTCGCAGGGCCGTAGTTGCGGTGATGAAAGCCGTGCTGGTGGTAGAGGATCGGCACATGGAGGCCGAAGAACGTGCGCGCCAGCACACAGTAGAAGGTGGCAACCAGACCGTGGCTGTGTACCAGGCTCGCGCGCTCGCGGCTCGCGATGCGCGCTACCGCCCGCGCCGGCCCAGGCCGAAAGTTCTTGTCGAAGGGCACCGGATGTACCGGGATGCCGAGCGCGCGCACCCAGTCGACCAGCGGGCCGCCGTCGCGACACGCGAGGTGCAGCTCGACGCCGAGCTTCTGGAGGCCCTCCAAGAGGTTTCGCACATTGGTCTGGCCACCACCGACGAAGGATTTGTCGATTACGTGGAGCGCCCTCATGAGATATCCCGCGCACGGTGAGGGAAGAAGGGGGCGGCAAGCAGCCGCGCAGGCCGCGCGCGCTCCTGCAGCAGGCGGCGGGAGCGCCAGATCGAGGGTGCCAGCCGGAGCGCGTCCAGGTAGCCGCGCAGCGAGCGCGGCGCCCGGATCGCCAGGTAGCCAAGGCGTGCAAGCTCGTAGGGAAGCAGCCAGGGCAGGGCGGCGAGTGCGTCGCGCCCGCGCTCGCACTTCAGGAGCACGAGCAGGCGGTTACGGACGGCGAGCCGCTGCTCGGGAGCGCGACCCTCTCGTCCGCGTGCCGGACGCAGAGCGTTCTTCCCGGCGCGTGCATGCACCACCACGAGCGAGGGCTCGAAGCGGCAGCGCCAGCCGCGAAGCTGTGCACGCCACGAGAGGTCGAGGTCGTCGTAGTAGGCAAAGAGGCGCTCGTCGAAGGCGTCTCCGTCCTCGGCTACATCGAGGAGCATGGCCCGGCGGTGGAGCGCGGCCGCGCCGGTGCAGCCGAAAACGTCCTCGGCCTCCGCGTACCCTTCGGCCGCTCGGCCCTGCCCACGGTCGAAGACGCGTCGCGCCCGGTCGAGGAAGAGGCCGCTCGAGTCGACGCGGCCATCCGGCAGCAGGATTAGCGGGGCCACGGTGCCGACATCACGGTCCAGCCGCGGGAGCAGGTCGCACGCGCGTTTCACGAAATCAACGGGCAATGTCGCGTCGGGGTTCAGCAGCAGCACCCAGGGAGAACGCGAGTGCGCGAGCGCGAGATTGTGTCCGCCGCAGAAGCCGAGGTTCCGTTCGGAGCGGACGAGCGCTCCGGGGAGCCCCGCTGCGAGGGCGCGCTCCACCTGCGAAGCCGTCGCGTCCCGTGAGGCATTGTCGACGACCACGACGTCGAACTCCGGCATGCACTGCGCGGCGAGGCTCTCGAGACAGGCGTCGATCACCCCGGCGCTATTCCAGGTGACGATCTGGATCGAGAGCAGGCGTTCTTCGCTCATGCCCACTTTCCGGCGCGCTCCCGACGAGCGTCTCGTGCCTCTTCGAACGCCACGTCGAGCTGCTCCATCACGACGCGCACGTCGTAGTGATTCACGACGAGGGTACGCGCGCACTTCGCCCGCGCACAGCGCAGGGATGCGTCACCGAGCAGCCGCAAGAGGGCCGTCGCGAAGCCTTCCGCATCATCCGCACGCTCACAATGCTCGCCAGGCTCGGCCGCGATGCCCTCGAGGCCGAGCGCCGTCGACACCACGGGGATGCCGCAGGCGAAGGCCTCCAACACCTTGCCGCGCATACCGCCACCGGATTGGATCGAGTTCGCGAAGACCGTAGCCGTGCGGTACGCGCCGACCAGATCTTCGACGCGCCCGGTTACCTCCGCCCCAAGAGCCTCGAGTGCACGGGCCTGGGCCGGCTCGAGACCCGGACCCACCAGCCGTACGAGGGTCTCGGGTGCACCGCGCTGCACGGCCGGCCAGACTCGTTCCATCAGCCAGAAGACGGCATCGACGTTCGGATGATGCCTGTAGTTCCCGACGAAAAGGACGGACTGCAGCCCTGGGCGCGCGGGGCCGGGCGTGAAGGTGCGCGTGTCCACCACGTGCGGGAGCACCTCGACCTTGCGACCGGAGAGCGCGGCCATGCGGGCCGCCTCGCCCTCATGAATGCCGAAGAGGCGGTCGAAACGGCGCAACGCTTCGGCCTCGAAGCGGCGAATCCGCGGGATTTGCCGCGTGATGTAGTGCTGGTAGGGCATCTTGTGACGAAATGGAACCGTGCGCAGCCGCTCGATCGTGATCGACATCAGCTCCTGCTCCGCCAGCACGCGTGCACACTGGGGACCCAGGCCGTGGAGGAGAGGCTCGAGGGCGATGAGCTCCAGGTGGGCCACGTCGAGGCCCCGCTCGCGGTCGAGGGCTACCAGCGCGGACTCGAGTGCGGGGTTGCGATTGTGGCCCACGAAGTACGGAGCGCTCGAAAGAGCCCAGCGCGCCTTGGTGAGCCACGAAGACGGCGGCCGCGGGAATACGCGCTGCGTGACGCCGAGCGACGCAAGCTCGCGGACGGCCTCCTGCTCCGCGGCCGGCTGCCCGTGGGAGTGTGCGAAGACGTGCACCTCATGGCGTGCTGCGAAGTATCGAACGAGTGCGTACACGCGCGTCGTCCCGCCGACGGAACGGCTCGAGACCGGGTAGGGGTGAACGACTGCGATCCTCACGAGTCCGGGCTCCCGCTGCGCGCGCCACCGAGGCCGAGCCCGGCTGCGATGCGCGAGAGATCGCGGGCGGCAAGAAGGCCCGAGCCGCGGGCGCCGGCGGCGAGGAGAACGAGGCCGAGCGCCGCTGCGGGCAGCCGCAGCCGATCGGGACTCGCGAGCGCGACGCCGATGGGCGCGACCACGGCCAGCAGCGCGAGCAGGCTGCGTGCGCCGAGCGCGAAGGGAGAGATGCGGCGGTGGTAGATCCAGCCGAGGACGAGCGCCGAGAGCGCCGAAGTGATGAGCAGTGCCATGGCTGCGCCGAGGATGCCGAAGGGAGGCACGAGCAGCAGCAACAAAGCAAGATTCACGGCGACCGCACCCGCTGTCAGCCCCAGCATCTCGTGCTGGAGGTGTGCAGCCTGCATGGCCTGGCCGAGCGCCGCGTTGACACCGTGGATCGGGAGGATCGCCGCCAGGAGCGAAAGCGTGGGCACGGCGGCCAGGAAGCTCGCGCCATAGAGCAGCCGCACGATGAAGGGTCCAGCGGCGATCAGCACGAGCGCCACCAGGACGCCTTCCACCGTGAGTAACTTCGAGGTCAGGACCGTGGCCTCGTGATAGTCGTCGCGCGCCTTGCCGAACGCTGCCGAGAGGCGCGGGAAGACTGCCGACATCACGCTAATCGGGGCCAACAGCGTGAGCGCGTAGAGCGTCGTCGCGACGCCGTAGAGGCCTGTCTCGCTCTCGCTGCGCAGGGCACCGACGACCAGCACGTCCTGGCGGAAGTAGAGGATGCCCAGCGTGAAGATTGCCGCGAAGGGAAGGACCGCGCGTGTGAAGGGCCCAAGGCCCCGCACGGGCCGACCGAACGGCCGTTCGGCACCGGCCCGTGCCGCAGCCAGGTGTCCGACGGCAAGGGCCACGAGGCGAGCGAGTGTGAGCCCCGCGCAGAGGCCGACCAGCCCGCCACCCAGGGCGAGCACGGCGCCGGC
>CAYGXT010000034.1:0-14728 GCA_964353695.1 uncultured Myxococcaceae bacterium | reverse complement strand
GGAGTCGTTCGTCGCGATCATGGCACTTGTCTCGGTGGCGGTGATGGAGCCGGGCACCTATTTCGCAATCAACTCGCCGCCGGCGGTGATCGGGACCAGCCTCGAGCAGGTGGCGACCACGATCCAGGGCTGGGGCTTCGCCTTCGATCCGGCGCACTTCCAGCTCCTCACGCAGCAGGTCGGCGAATCGACGCTGCTCTCACGCACGGGCGGCGCGCCGAGCCTCGCGGTCGGCATGGCCGAGATCTTCTCGCGCGCTCTCGGCGGCGAGACGCTGAAGGCGCTCTGGTATCACTTTGCGATCATGTTCGAAGCGCTCTTCATCCTGACGACCCTCGACGCGG
Organism: uncultured Myxococcaceae bacterium; assembly: GCA_964353695.1. GTDB lineage: Bacteria > Myxococcota_A > UBA9160 > UBA9160 > UBA9160 > MYXO. Next base: position 14,384 of record CAYGXT010000034.1, on the reverse strand, counting down.
GCACGCGCGTCGGTCGCTTCATGCTGCAGGACATGCTCGGCAACTTGTGGGCGCCGCTGGGACGCACGTCGTCGCTGCCCGCGAATGTGCTGGCCTCGGCGCTGATCGTCGGGGGCTGGGGCTACTTCCTGTACCAGGGCGTGATCGACCCGCTCGGCGGCATCAACTCGCTTTGGCCGCTCTTCGGTATCGCAAATCAGCTCCTCGCCACCACGGCGCTGGCGGCGATGACCACGATCTTCGTGAAGTCCGCGCGGCCGCGTTTTGCGCTGTGCACGCTGCTGCCCCTCGTCTGGCTGCTTTGCGTCACCATGACCGCGGGCTTCGAGAAGATCTGGAGCCCGGACCGGCGCGTGGGCTTTCTCTCGCAGGCGGGCCATCTCACGGGCCAGCTCGCCTCGGGCGTGATTCCCGAGGTGAACCGACTCATGACCGAGACCATCATCTTCAACGCGCGCATGAACGCGTTCGTGACGGGTCTGTTCATGCTGCTGGTGGTCATCGTGGTGGCGGATTCCGCACGCGTCTGGCTGCGTACATTCCGCGGCGGCACGAGCTCGAGCGTGGCGGAGGCGAGGGGCATATGAGCGGTATCGCCCTTTCGCACGTTCTCTTGCGCGCGCTGCGCGACGCGGCACGCGCGCTGCATGACTTTCTGCGCGGCTTCACCGGCCTTGCCGCCGCGCCGACGACCGCAGACGCGGCGGGCCGGCGCGCACTCGAAGAAGAGGCGGCGCGCCGGCCTCGCTGCTGCTGAAGCCCGTCTTGCGCCGCGCCCGCTATTCTCGGGCCCGCGATGCAGGTACTCCTCCTCGACCTCGACGAGACGCTCTATCCGCGCGGCAACGGAGTGCTCGCGCGCGTCGACGAGCGCATCAACGCCTACCTGCGAGAGAGGATCGGGATCCCGGCAGAACAGGTGGACGCGGTACGCTGCGCGCTGCGAGATGCCCACGGCACCACGCTTCGCGGCCTCGAGGTCCGCTACGACGTGGACCCAGCGGAATATCTCTCGACCGTGCACCAGGTGGATCTCTCGGACCTGCTCGCTCCGGCACCGCCGCTGCGGGCGCTGCTGGAGCGGCTGCCGGGACGAAAGGCCGTCTTTACCAACGCGCCGCGCCATCACGCGGAGCAGGTGCTCCGGCTGCTCGACCTCGCGGGCTCGTTCGAGACCGTTTTCACGCTCGAGGACCTCGCCCTGCTGCCCAAGCCTGACCCCCTCGCCTACCAGGCCGTGACGGCAAGACTGGGTGTGGAGGCGGCGAGCTGCACGCTGGTGGACGACACGCGCGTAAACCTGCTCGGGGCCGCCCGCGCCGGGATGCGGACGGTCTGGCTCGCCCCCTCGCCCCAGGCGGACGACGAGGTCCACCACGTGATCACCGACCTCCACGAGCTCGAGCAGCTGCTGGGCAGCGCCTCGCCGACGGGGCCCTCCCTCGGCTGAGGCCCGGGTGTGCGGGCGGCGGCGCGAGCTCTCCACCGCGGCCTTGCCCCCCCAGTTCACTCCTGGCCTATGTGGCCCGCTGCCCATCCCCTGCATTCGCGAGCCTCTTCCCGAGGCCGGCAGGGCCTCTCGATTCTCCTCTCGCAATGGCGCGGCGACCAGTATGCTTCAGGTGTCACGCGGCATACGTTCCCGCGCCGAGCGAGGCCTTGTGAAGGCCTGCCTGATCGAGCGCGGGCAGGAGGGAGGGTCCGACGATGGCATCCGTCAAGAAGAGTACGGTGAGAAAGACGGCGAGGAAGGCAGGAAGAAGCGCAAAGGGACGCGCGGGTTTCGAGCTCCCGCCGACGTTGCAGGCGTATTCGAAGCAGGTGCAGAAGCGCCTTGCGGCCCTCGAGAAGGAGATCGAGCGCGCTCAGGTCGAGGCGCGGCGAAGCGCTGCGCGGCTGCTGCGCAAGGCAAGCCACGAGCTCGGACGGCTCGAAGCCGGTGGCGAGAAGGGCTGGCGCAAGCTCGCAGGAGACGCGCAGAAGCAGGCGCTCAAGCTGCTCTCGCAGCTCGAGAAGGCGATCGCTCCGGCGGGCGCCCACAAGAAGGCGGCGCGCTCGGTCAAGAGAGCCGTGAAGCAGACGACGTCGTCTGCGAAGTCCGGCGCCTCTGCGGTGAAGGATGCGGCGGCGAAGGCGGCCGCGTCGGTGACGCCGTCGTAGGCGCGGTGACGAGCGACGGGTCGCGCCGCCCGGTGGTGCGACCCGTCGTCGATGCGCTCGAGCCCGCCGCATTCGGCGAGGCTGCGGCGCTGCTCGCTCGCGCCTTCCGCGACAACCCGCTGAACGTGGCAGTGATCGGCGCCCTGGCGTCGCCGCTGCGGCGCGAGCGTTGCAACGCGGTCATCATGCGCAATCTGCTGCGGGGAGCCGGGGCGAGAGGTGTCCTGCTCGGCGCACGCTACGCCGGCGTCCTTGCCGGCGTGCTGGTGGCCGCGCCGCCCTTCACGTTCCCGTTTCCCGCGCCCTCTTTCGGCGGGCAGCTCCGCTCTCTGCTGGTGCAGGGCCTGCGCGTTGCCTCGCGCTGGCGTGAAGTCTTCGAGAGACTGGAGCAGCAGCATCCGGTGGAGCCGCACGATTACCTCGGCCTTCTCGGCGTCGAGCCTTCGCTCCAGGGCCGGGGCATCGGCGCGGCGGTGCTGCGCCACTGGATCGCGCAGGTAGATAGGGACGGGCTCCCCGCCTATCTCGAGACGGATCGTCCGGAGAATCTGCGCTTCTACGGGCGGGCAGGCTTCGGAGTCCAAAATGAGCTCGACATGCTCGGTGCACGCGTCTGGTGCCTGCGCCGGCCGCCTTCCGAGGTGGTTTCTTCGGCAGCGGCTTTGCGGTAACTCTCCCTCGTGTTTGGCCGCCGCAGCGTGACCCTCGAGTGGGGCTACGACGAGCGCGTGGAGGACGATCTCTACTGCGCCCGCAGTCTCGACATCATCCGCGAGCTGATCGAGACGCCGGAGAAGCTGTAATGTCCGAAGCTCGGCGCGAAGACCTGTATCAGGCGCTGGGCGTTGCGCGCGACGCGCGTGACGACGCGATCAAGAAGGCCTATCGCAAGCTGGCGCGCAAGCTCCACCCGGATGTGAACCCGGGCGACAAGGCGGCGGAGGATCGCTTCAAGGTCGTCTCCGAGGCCTACTCCGTACTCTCCGATCCGGAGAAGCGGAAGGCCTACGACGAATTCGGCGAGGTCTCTCTCGGGGCCGGATTCGACGCGGAGAAGGCCCGACACGCCCGTGAGCAATTCGGCGCGCGCTTCGGCGGCTTCCCGGGCTCTGGTGGCGCCGGCCACGGCGGGCCGGAGTCGTTCGGGGAGAGCTTCGCCTTCGGTGACCTCGACGATCTTCTCGGCGACGTCTACGCGCGCCGCGGCTGGTCACCGGGGCAGGGAGGCCGCCGGCCGCGCCGTGGCGTAGACGTCGAGGCGTCCCTCGAGCTCGATCTCGCGGAGTCCGCGCGCGGCGGGGAGAAGCGCCTCGGCATCACGCGGCCGGCGGCGGACGGGACTCTTCTCAGCGAGACCGTCAGCGTACGCATCCCGGCTGGCGTGGCCGACGGCGGTCGCATCCGGATCCCCGGAAAGGGCGGAGAGGGTCGCCACGGGGGCCCTCCCGGCGATCTGCACGCCCGGATCCGCATCCGCCCGCATCCGGTCTTCCGCCTCGAAGGTCGAAATCTCCTGATCGAGGTCCCCGTCAGCGTACGCGAGGCCTCGCTCGGGGCGAAGGTCGAGATCCCGACCCTCGACGGTCGCGCGACCCTCACGATTCCCCCGGACACGGACTCTGGCCGGCGGCTGCGCCTCAAGGGCAAGGGGCTGCCCGATCCCACCGGCGGGCCTGCCGGCGACCTCTATGTGACGCTGCAGATCCGCGTGCCGAAGGGTCTGGATGCAGCAGGTCGCGAGGCTCTCGATGCGCTCTCGAAATTTGATCCGCCCGGGCTGCGTGAGGATCTGTTCCGATGAGCAGCCGGGTACGAACCGTGGAGATCCTGCGCTTCCTTCAGCTCGACGAGGCCGGCGTGCTCGAGGCGCTCCGCAGCGAGGGCCTCTTCCTCGAGGACGAGATCGAGCCCGAGGTGGCGGAGGATCTCCGCGTCGCAGCCAGCCTGATGCGGGAGCTCGGCGTCAACCCGGCCGGGGTCGACGTCGTCCTCCACCTCCGGCGCCGGCTTGCCTGCCTCGAGGACCGCATGCGGGAGCTGCTCGAGCATCTCGCCGACGAGATCGACCGCGGTCGCTGAGCCTCCCGCTTTTTTGGGCCAGGGCAGCGTTTCCATGCGATCCTCCTCGCATTGATGGGGGCTCCTACCGGGATCACGACCGCGAATCCGCGCTCGCGCCGGCCCGTGCGGTCCGATGACGGGCGCCTGCAGCGAGGGCGCGCCAGCCGCGCCCGCATTCGTGAGGCTGCTCTCGCACTCTTCCGGGAGCATGGCTTCGACGGCGCAACGCTGCGCGCCATCGGCGCTCGCGCCGGCATGGGGGCGAGCTCGATCTACCGCCACGTTCGCTCGAAGGAAGAGCTGCTGGTGGACGAGCTCGCCGCGCGGCAAGAGGAGGCCTGGACCTCGTTCCGCACGGGAGACGATCGCCGCCAGCCGTGCGGCGAGCGTCTCGTGCGCTTCTTGCGGGTGCTGGCCGCGCTGCTGGCCGAGGAGACCGACCTGACCATCATTGCGCTGCGGGCCATGACGCATCCCGAGCGCCGTGTCGCGCGCCGCGTCCTGGCGCTCCAGGACCGCACCATCGGGCTTCTGACGGAGATCCTGATGAGCGGGCGCGTACGCGGAGAGATCGCCCGCGACGTGGACGTGGTTGCGGCGGCGCGGGCCGTGCTTCACCTGACACAGGGGGCGCGCATCTCGTGGGCCAATGGCCTGCTCGCCGCCGAAGAGTGCGCCCGCGCGATCGAGGCCTCGGTCGAGCTGCTCTTCCGTGGTCTCGCGCCGGGCAAGGGGAGCTGATGGCCGAGGCAAGGCCCGTCGATCTGCAGTGGTGAAGGGAGAGGAATGCGCGCTGTCGTCGTCGATCGTCTGATGGAGCCGTCGGAGCTTCGCGTGAGCGAGGCCCCGCTGCCGAAGCTCTGGCCCGGCACCATTGCCGTGGACGTGCGGGCTGCCGGCTGCAACTTCTTCGACATCCTGATGTGTCAGGGGAAGTATCAGATGAAGCCGCCCTTCCCGTTCATCCCGGGTGCGGAGGCCTCGGGCGTGGTGGCAGAGGTGGCGGGCGACGTGAAGGGCTTCGCCACGGGCGACCGAGTGCTGTTCTCGACGCCGCTGGGCGCCTTCGCTGAGCGCGCCGTCGCCTCGGCCCGTGGCGCCTGGAAGATGCCCGCGAAGATGAGCTTCGAGGAGGCCGCGGCGTTTCCCATCGTCTATCCCACCTCGTACGCCGCTCTCGTCTACCGCGCTCGCCTCCAACCGGGGGAATGGCTTCTGGTCCATGCCGCGGCGGGCGGCGTCGGCGTCGCGGCCGTGCAGATCGGCAAGGCTCTCGGCGCACGTGTGATCGCCACGGCCGGCGGGGCCGACAAGCTCGAGGTGGCGCGCGCGGCCGGCGCCGACGTGCTGATCGACTACCTGCGCGAAGACTTCACCCTGCGCGTGAAGGAAGCGACGGACGGAAAGGGCGCCGACGTGATCTACGATCCCGTCGGCGGTGACGTCTTCGACCAGTCGCTGAAGTGCATCGCGTGGAGCGGGCGCCTGCTGGTGATCGGCTTTGCCGGGGGTCGCATTCCCGAGGTGAAAATGAATCGCATCCTGCTCAAGAACATCTCGGTGGTGGGCCTGCACTGGGGTGCCTACGTCCAGCACGAGCCCGCCCGTGTCCCGGAAACCATGGACGCACTCTTCCGGCTCTATGACGAAGGGAAGATCAAGCCCATGATCTTCAAGACCTACCCGCTGGAGGAGATCGCCGACGCGCTGGCTGCGCTCGGAGGCCGCAAGACCTGGGGCAAGGTGATCGTCGCGCCCTAGGGCGACGTCAGGCCTTCGGAGCCGCCTTGATCTTGCCGCCCATCGCCCTCTGCACGCGGTGCTTGAGCGTGAGGGCCTCGGGCGCGAGCTTGTCGTCCGCCTGGGAGAGCAGGAAGGCGTCGATGCCTCCGTGCGTGCGTACGGTACGCAGGCTCCGCGTCGAGACGCGCAGGCCGACGCGGCCGCCGAGGGCCTCGCTCACGAAGGTTGCCTCCTGGAGGTTCGGCTGGAAACGGCGGGGCGTCTTGCGGTTCGAGTGCGAGACGTTGTGGCCATGGGAGGTCTTCGAGCCGCTCACACTGCAGCGCCGGGGCATGTTTCTCTCCAAAGTCGCGGGGTTCGGGGCGGGAGACGGGTAGCCTCCGGCGCTGGCGGGGTCAAGAGCCCGGGTGGAAAGGCTCCATCTCATCTCGCCCGCCTCGCAGATCTCCGCTCGCCTACGGCTCGCGGCGCGCTTCGCTTGCCCTTAGTGCGGCCCTGTCCCCTGGGCTCGCTCCGGCATCGGGTCGGCGGCGGGCCGCCTCGGGCGAGCGGATGCGCGGCGGGAGCCTCGACGCGGTGCGGCGTCGACCGGCTGGTGTGCGTCGAGCCATTCGACGACGCGCGGGAACACGTCCTCATGGGCGTGGCTTCCGAGCACGAGATCGACATGGCTGTAGTCGTGGGCGAAGCCCGTTTCGCGGCCCGCTATGAGAAAGGTCTTGTCCGCCGAGCCCAGCCGCTCGGCCACGTGCGCGAGGTCGTGGGAGGGTGTGAGCGCGTCGTGGCTGCCCGCAATCACGAGCATCGGCACCCGTACCCGCTCCAGGTGATCGGTGAAGCTGAACAGGTCGTAACGGTCGCTCATGCGCTTGGCCGAGTACCAGCGCGCGAACTCCCTCAGCAGCGAGCGCGAGAGATCTTCGACGCCGTAGCGCATCATGAAACGCACGGTCTCGAGATCGAAGTTGTCTGGGGTCCAGCCCCAGTCGCGTAGCGGCCCGGCCACGGCCGCCGTCAGTGGCCCCGCGATCGGCGCGCCGATCTTTGCCAGCCAGCCCGTCGGGATCCGCGGCGGCGCGTAGCGAAGCAGGCGGCGCAGGGCGACCCAGCGATCGAGGCCGAGGTGTCCAACGCCCGTCATCCCCGGCGAGGCGAGCGTCACGGCACCGGCCACGCTGTCGGCCGCCGGCGTCATCAGCAGGCCGTAGGCCACCATGCCGCCGAGGGAGTGGCCGACCCAGAGAACGCGCTTCCAGCCCGTGACGCGGCGTATGACACCCAGCGCGGCAGGTGCGTCATGCTGAACGTAGTCCTCGAAAGTCCACTGATAGAAGAGCCCCGTCGGACCGAGGCGTCGCTGGGAGCCGCCCGCGCCCCGAAGCTCGATCAGCCATACGTCGTAGCCGTTGGCGTGGAGAGCGCGCGCGAGGCTGGTCTTGCCGGGGCCGTCCAGGTTGAAGCGATTCGAGCCCATGCCGTGGCAGAGCACGACGGGCGTCCCGTGCGCCCCGCGCTTCGGCGTGTAGCGATACAGGGCGATGTGCCAGCCGTCCCGCGTCCGGGCGCTGTAGCGGGCATCCGGGCCGCCTGGCCGGGGCCATGCAAGCAAGCGATCGAGCATGCCGGTCATGGCTCCAGTGTACGGCGAGTCCCGCGTGCGGTCGAGGAGATCTCGCGCGCTGCCGATGCCGAGGATCTGTATAGGATCTACGCCTTATGGTGTCGGGAGGCGCCCAGAAGACGCCTCCGGCATCCTAGCCCGGCAAGCATCGGCCGAAGGCCCAAGACAGCAGAGCCGGGCGCGGAGCAGGAGGGGATCGCAATGGGCGTTCAGGCTACAGAGGATCGCCATCTCGGCCGGGTGACGGTGCTCGGCGGCGAGCGGGGCGGGAAGTATCCGCACGGGAACTCTCTGCTCGTCGAGGGCCGCGAAGAGACTGTGCTGATCGATCCCTCGCTGGCCGTCGTGCCGAGGGCCTCCGGGCTCCCGAAGGTCGATCGCGTGCTGAACAGCCACTGCCACGAGGACCATCTGGCCGGAAATTTTCTCTTCCCCGAGGCGAGCTGGCATCTGCATGCCCTCGACCGTCCCGGCATCCTCTCTCTCGACGGCATGCTGGCGATCTACGGCTACCCCCAGAACATTCTCGAGCCGTTCCGGAAGATCGTCCTAGACGAGTTCCATTACACGCCGCGCGAAGACGCCGCGGCCTTCGAGGACGGCGACGTCTTCGACCTCGGCGGCGTCCGCCTGCGCGTGATCCACGCGCCCGGGCACACGCGAGGGCACTCGTTCTTTCACGTCGAGCCCGACGACGTGCTGTACCTCGGAGACGTCGACCTCTCGAGCTTCGGGCCTTATTATGGCGATGCCTGGTCCGACCTCGAGAGCTTCGAGCGCACGCTCGGCATGGCCAAGGGCCTCGAGGCCCGCTGGTACGTGACCTTCCACCACGTGGGCGTGCTCGAGGGTCGCGAGGCCTTCCTCGAGCGGCTCGGCCGCTACGCCGCCGTGATCCGGCAACGCGAGGAGAGGCTGCTCGCCTTTCTCTCCGAGCCCCGGAGCCTCGACGAGATCGCTCGACACCGATTCGTGTACCGATCGCAGGACGAAATCTCCTACGCCGATGCAGTGGAGCGCAGGAGCATGGAGCAGCACGTGGCGAGGCTGCTGGTCGAGGGGCGCGTGGAAGAGGTCGAGGCGGGGAGGTTCGGGGCGCGAGGGTAGGGATGCGGTAGCCCCTCCAGTCCTGCCGTTGCAGAACGCCGAACGAGACTGCTACCTCGCTCGGCACGAGGCCAGAGCGGCGAGCGCGAGGAGGCAGCGATGACGACGGGAAGAGAGCGGATTCTGACGGCCTTGAGTATCGAAGAGCCGGATCGGGTGCCCCTGTTCATCCACGGCATCAACGAGAAGCCCCTGATGGGCATCGGCAAGTACCTGACCGACGGACTGCCCATGGACAAGACGATCGATCAGATGAGCGACGCGGAGAAGGCGAAGCTCATCGGGACGCTCTTCCTGATCCTGGAGGAGTTCGGGGTGGACGGGTACACCTGTCTCCCCATCGGAGCGGGCACCGAGTTCACGGGCGGCACGCCGCTGCTCGACGACTGGGGCGTCGGCTTCGAACGCAGCCCGCACGGCATGCCCGTCGCGCATCAGCATCCGGTGCGAGAGATGAGCGATCTCGCCGGCTACACGCCTCCCGAGCCGAGCCGAGCGCAGCTCGTCCTGGTGGATCTGATGAAGGCACGCTTTGGCAGCGAGAAGGCGATCTTCTGGATGATGCGGGGAGCCTTCGTGCGGAGCTGGCGCCTGATCGGCATGGACAATCTCATGCTCAAAATGTACGACGATCCGGCCTTCGTGCATCGGGTGGCCGCGATGGTGACCGACTACAGCCTGCAGCAGCTCGACATGGTGGCCAGCGCCGGCGTCGACGTGCTGGTCGTGGAAGACGACATCGCCGACAAGAACTCTCCGCTCATCTCACCGAAGCTATTCAAGGAGTTCGTGAATCCGTACAACAAGAAGCTCGTAGACGAGGCTCACCGCAGGGGGCTCAAGGTGGTGCGCCACAGCGACGGGAACCTCTGGCCCATTCTCGACATCCTGATCGAGACCGGCTACGACGGCCTCAATCCGCTGGAGCCTCAGGCGGACATGGGCATGAAGCGCGTGAAGGACTACTGCGGCGACCGACTCTGTCTGCTGGGCAACATCGACTGCCAGGAGCTGCTGCCGAACGGCACTGAAGAAGAGGTGGAGGCGGCCGTGAAGCAGGTCATCGAGGACGCCGGCGTCGGGGGCGGGCTCATCATCGATTCCTCCAACACCTATCACCCCAGCGTGAAGCCCGAAAATGTGATGGCAGTCTTCAAGGCCACCCACCAGCACGGCGTGTACCGGAAGAGCTGAGCTATACTGCGACGATGAGCATTGAAGCATATGCTGCGCGCGCATTCCTGGGACTCAGCGGCTGGCGACCCGAGGGCGTGCAGCCCACCGTGCCGAAGTACGTCCTCATCGCCGCGCCGCATACATCGAATTGGGACTTTCCCTACACGCTCGCTCTCGCTTGGCTCCTCGACGTGCGCATGCAGTGGATGGGCAAGCACACGCTGTTTCGGCCTCCGTACGGCTGGGCGATGCGTCGGCTCGGCGGCATTCCGATCCGGCGGCACGAGCGCACGAACATGGTCGAACGTGCAGCCGAGCTCTTGAGCCAGTCGGACGAGCTTGCGCTGTTGGTTCCGGCCGAGGGCACTCGGAGCCGCACCGAGTATTGGAAGAGCGGCTTCTTGCACATCGCACGCACGGCGAACGTCCCCATCGTGCTCGGCTACCTCGATTTCGCGCGCCGCCGCGGCGGGTTCGGTCCCGCGATCTCGGCGCAGGGGGATGCCCGTGAGGTGATGGATCGCATTCGTGCCTTCTACGCCGGCAAGCTGGGCAAGCACCCGAAACTCTTCGGGCCGGTCCGCCTGCGCGACGAAGACGAAGCGCTCCAAGCCGTCGTGTCCTCGGCGGCCTGAAGCCACCCAGGGGTCAGTCTGGAGCCTTCACCCGATGTGTCACGACCCGGTGCACATCCTCACTGCGGTGGTCATTGACCCGCGACCGTCCACGCCAGCAGCAGCTGTGCCCCGAAGTACAGCGGCAGGCCCCAGAGCTTGTTCGTGAAACCGCGCACCACGAAGTGGTCGCGGGCGACGGCGAGGTCCGAGACGTAGAAGGCGGCGGCGCCGAGCAGGATCACTGGATCCCCGTGCTCCCACACCGTGCCGGCCGCGCACATCACCATGAGGGAGATCACCGCTACGTAGGCGCGGACGGGCATCCGCATGGTTCCCGTTACGTAGGGCCCGAGCCAGCGCAAGGAGGCCACCAGCGGCACGGCGATCAGCGCGGCAGCCACCACGAGCGCTCCTATCGAGACCCCCCGCACGACGAAGGCAGTCGCATACGCCACGTGGCCGAGCAGGAATGCGACGAGGCCCCCGAGGAAGGCGGCCTTCTGCTTCGGAATCAGCAGCAGGTCGCCGAGCCACGAGAGCGCGAGGCCCGCGAAAACGAAGCGGCCGTAGGGGCTATTCATCGCACCGGCAGCGAGAGCGGCTCCGAGAAAGCCGGTCGAGGCCACGAGCTTTGCGACCCAAACGCCGGCGCGCAGGCCCCTCGACTCCGAGAGCAGGAGCGCGGCTAAACCGGCCAGTGTGACGAGTACGAAGGGCAGCATCCCGCCAGTCTAGGGGTCGGATATGCTCCGCCGAAAGAGGCATCCCCCGTGAATCGAGTCTCCCTCGCGCAGCTTCCCACTCCCCTCGAGGAGGCGCCCCGTCTTTCGGAGGCGCTGGGCGTGCACCTGCTGCTGAAGCGCGACGATCTGACGGGTCTCGCCCTCGGCGGCAACAAGGCGCGCAAGCTCGAGTACCTGGTGGCTGACGCCTTCGCGCGGGGCTGCGACACGCTGGTGGCCGCCGGCGGTGCGCAGTCGAACTTTGCGCGCATGACGGCGGCGGCCGCCGCGCGCCTCGGCATGGGCTGCCACCTCGTGCTCTCGGGTCGCGAGCCGGAGCGCTTCTCGGGCAACCTGATCCTCGACCGCCTCTTCGGTGCGACGCTCCACTTCGTGGGGTCAGGCGACTGGAGAGTACTCGAAGCGGGCGTTGCGAAGCTCGCCGGAGAGCTGGGGCCTGGCGCCTATCCGATGCCGATCGGTGGGGCCACGGCCGTGGGCGCACTCGGCTACGTCGACGCCGCGGACGAGCTGATGGCGCAGCTCGCGGCTACCCCCGACTGGCTGGTGCTCGCCGACGGCAGCGGCGGTACGCATGCGGGGCTCCTGGCCGCCCTTCCGGCGCGGTTGAAGATCCTCGGCGTGGACGTTGCACGGCCTCCCGTGCCACACCTCGAGCGCATCCCCGGGCTCGCGGCGCAGACGGCGCAGCTCGCGGGGAGAACGCTCCCGGGCGGCGAGCTGCACCTGGTGGATCATGCCGGCCCGAAGTACGGCGCTATTACCGGCGAGTGTCTCGATGCGATCCGGCTTGCGGCGCGCACGGAAGGTCTCCTGCTCGACCCGGTGTATTCCGGCAAGGCCATGGCGGGGCTGCGGGCTGCTGCTCGTGAGGGGCGCGTCTCGGGCACGGTCGTCTTCCTGCACACGGGGGGATCGCCTGCTCTCTTTGCCGACGGCTATGCCGAGGCCATGGCGTGAAGCAGATGCTCGACGCGACCTATCGCCACGCCCGACGCGTGGCCGTTGCTGTGGTGGGCGGAAGCGTCGTCGCGGTGGGCGTTGCGATGATCGTGCTGCCCGGTCCGGCCTTCGTCGTGATCCCGGTCGGCCTCGCAATTCTCGGCATCGAGTTCGCCTGGGCGCGGCATTGGCTCGAGAAGGCGAAGCAGCACGCGCAGACGGCGGTCGACGCCGTCAAGAATTCAGGTCGCTCGCCGAGGACGTAGCCGCGCGGGCACGGCCCGCGCACCACGCCAGGTTCACGCTTTCGCCGTCCCAGGCCTCGAGCGCGTACGAGCGCCGCCGGTACATGTGGCACGCGGATTGCTCCGTCCTCGGACACCGTACCCCGAGTCCCGAAGCGGTGCTCCCCCATGGCGCTTGCAGTTTCTCGGAAGGCCGCACTGGCCTCGATCCTCTGCCTCCTCACGTCCCTGTCGCCCGGCGTCACTCGCGCCATCCCGAGCGATGGCTCCACGCTCTTCACCGACCGTGGCGTCGCGCCGCCGGCCGGCACGGCGGTCGCTGGCTCTGCGCAGCCGGATCTATTTACGGGCGCCGCCGTCACGGCCATTCCACTCGAGGTGCCGCCGGGCACGGGTGGGCTGACGCCCATGCTGGCGCTGCGCTACTCGAGCGCCGGCCGCGGCGAGAGCTGGGTGGGCAGCGGCTGGTCGCTGGCGCTTCCGGCGATCACGCGCTCTCTCGAACGGGGCGTTCCTCTCTACGACGATGCACTCGACGTCTTCGAGCTCGACGGGCGTAAGCTCGTGCCCGAGAGCGACACGCCAGTCCTTCCTCGCCGCTATCACGCGCGGCGTGAGAGCTTCGAGCGCATCGTGCACGAGGCCGACGGAAGCTGGACGGTCACCGAGCCGGGAGGCACGCGGCGGCGATTTGGCCTCGCGCCCGAGGCGCGGATCGAGCCATCCGCTGGCGCCACGCCCTTCGCCTGGCTCCTCTCGGAGGAGGAGGACGTGCATGGCAACGTCGTTGCGGCACGCTACGACCGGACGGACGCCGGCACCGCCTACCCGTTCGAGGTTCGTTACACGCTTCGGCGTACGACAGGGGGCGGGCTCGCGAGCCTCGATGCAGACGCGACGCGCGACCGTCTCGTTCGCTTTGCGCTCGAGCCCCGGCCCGACGTCTCGACGAGCTTTGCCAGCGGCTTCGAGCGCGTGCTCGCCCACCGCCTGCGGGCCGTGCGCGTCACGATCGGCAGCGAGGCCCTGCGCTGCTGGGAGCTGGGATACGCCGAGAGCCCCGACTCGGTCCGCAGCCTGCTGGTCGAGGTCTCGCTGCATGGCAAGGACGGAGCGTGCGACGGGGTGGGAGCCGCCACAGCGGCCTTCGTGACGCAGTTGACGTATCGCAGGAACGTCGGCTCCGATCCATCCCGCACCGGCTGGGAGGGGCCCATTCGCTTCGACTGGCCGGCGGCGCTCTCGCTGGTAGACGCCGACGGACAGGATCGTGGCGTACGCCTTGGCGACGTCGACGGGGACGGCCGCCCGGATCTGTTGAAGGCCTACGCCCTGCCCGTCCCTGGGCAGGGCGGGGATGGCTACGTACGCTCGTCCGACAGCGGCATTCATCGCAACACGGGGAGTGGCTTCGAGGCGACAGTGAGCGCCTCGCTCTCGCTGCCGGAAATCGCGGGACAGATCGGAGCGCTCACCACGAGCTTTGCGCGCGAGCAGGGCACCCACGGCTTCGCAACGGGTCTTGCCGCACTCGATCTCGACGGCGATGGCCGGGTCGATCTTGCGGGCGGCGTACGCTGGCTGGATTACGCGAGCGGCAGCACGGCGACCTACGGCATCGGCGGCCTGCAGCGCAATATCGGCCACGGCTTCGAGGCCGTTCCTGATTACAGTGACCTGCTGCAAGACGACCGCTGGGCGCTGGCACGCTACGGCCTGATCGACTTTCGCTGGAGCTTCGGCGGCTCCGGCTGGTCCGGTGTCTTCGAGTCCGGATCACTGCCCGGCCCAGCGCGCTTCGCAGACCTCACGGGCGACGGACTTCCCGAGCTGATCGTACGCGGCACCGAGATCCACAGCCGCTGGAGTGGTACGGCACCGCCGTTCTACCCGGGCAGCCAGAGCTGCAGCTTTGCGCTCTCGAGCTACCACTTTCGAAACCAGGGAGACCTGCGCTTCCTGCGAGGTG
>CAYGXT010000033.1:0-14743 GCA_964353695.1 uncultured Myxococcaceae bacterium | reverse complement strand
TGCATATCATGCAGCAGGTCGAGATACTCGAGATACTGCTCCGCGATGCGCGCGATCGAGATGTCGGCGATGTCCACCTCGTCGAGGCGGATCAAGTGCAGCAGCAGATCCAGCGGGCCTTCGAAGCCCTGGAGCTTGACGGCACAGGCCGCACCTTCAAAGACCGGCTCGAAGGGAGGCGTCGCCTCTCCGCTAAAAGGCGGGGCGTCCAGGCTCAACGGCGTGGCTCCAGGGAGGATCGGGAAACGCGCGGGGGGGCGCTGAAAATAAGTATGGGCGAGCTTGAGCTTCGGAGCAACGGTCTAGGGCGCACGCGTCCCGCGACTCGCCGAAGGCGTGCGACGGCGGCCCAGCTCACGGGCCAGCGCGAGCGCGTCGTCCCGGCTCCTCACCTTTCCGTCGAGCACCCCCGCCCGAATTCTGGCGAGCGCCTTTCCGACGCTCGGCCCCGCCAGACCGAGGGCCAGCAGATCGTCCCCGCTCACGGGAAGCCGTCGCGGGCGGTCCTCGATCGCGTAGCGCAGGATGCGCCGCCGCGGGGTCGGCGCCGCGTACGCCAGCAGCGCCAGCAGCTCCTCCTCCCCGAGCCGTCCCAGCACACTATCGATGGCACCTCGACCCCGCGCCTTCGCGAGTTCCCGGAGCGCCAGGTCACGCCCGCGCGGAAAGATCCCGACCCGCTCGGAGATCTCGCCCCGGATCGACGCGCGCTGCAGGGCACGCTGGCGAAGGCCGACCTCCAGCGGCGCGAGCCAGACGGCCAGGCCCGCCGCCAGCCGCCGCAGCCGCGGGCTCGGCCAGGGTGGGATGGCAAGCAGACGCCCGAGCCGCCGCAGAGGCGCCACGGCCGCGCGCGGCAGGCGCAGTCCCGGCTCGAGCGCGGCGAGCACATGCCACTCGTCGAGCAGGCGAAGCACCAGCGCGGGATCCGTCCCAGCAGCGGCGTCGTCGAAGAGCTTCTCGAACTCCCGGCGCAGCCTGTCACCGCTCACACGGCCGAAGACCCCATCACGCAGCGCGTTGCGCAGCGCTACACGGGAGCCGCGCGAAAGCGCGAAACCGAGTCGGGCCCCGAGCCGTGCGGCCCGCAGTGCGCGGGTCGGGTCGTCGTGAAAGCTCTTCTCGTGCAGGATTCGCAGCGTTCGGGCGGCGATGTCCTCCTGCCCACCGGCGAGATCGATCACGCCGGCCCGCCCCTCACGAGCCTGCGGCGTGAGGGGTACGGCGAGCGCGTTGACCGAGAAGTCGCGCCGCAGCAGATCGTCCTGGAGCGCTCCTGCTCCGACGATCGGCAGCGATCCGGGATGCGGATAGTGCTCGCTGCGTACCGTCGCCAAGTCTACCCGTGCCTCCGGCAGGTCGATCCGAACCGTTCCGAAGCGGCCGTGGGCCACGATCTTGCCCCCGGGAAGCGCCTCCCGCGCGAGCTCGAGGGCCGCTCCGGGGATCCGGTCCTCCACGATCAGGTCGGCGTCGCGAACGGGGCGTCCCAGCAGGAAGTCGCGAACGGGGCCGCCCACCAGATGCACGGCCAAGCCGCGCCGTGTCGCCACGGCCACCAGGGCCTCGACCGCGCTCCGACTCGCCGGCGGGAGCGCCTCGAGCAGCGCCTCCCGGGTCACGCCTCTCATTGCCGGCGCCCTCCCCGTCCGGCCCCGCGCGGGTGATGACGCTCGACCGTGTCGCGCAACCGCGAGCGGCTCACATGCGTATAGATCTGGGTCGTCGCCAGGTCCACGTGGCCGAGCATCGACTGCACCGCCCGCAGATCGGCTCCCCCCTCGAGCAGGTCCGTCGCGAAGGCATGACGGAGCACGTGCGGCGAGACCCGCTCGCGCGGGATGCCCGCTCGCAGCGCCAGGCCCCGAAGCCGCTCGAAGAAGTGCTGCCGGCTCATGGCCGAGCCTCGGTTCGAAAGAAAGACGGCGTCGCACGCGCGTCGCGCCGCCCGTACCAACCGAGGCCGGCCCTGCTCGAGCCAGGCGGCCAATGCGTCCAGCGCAGCCTCGCCAACGGGCACGATGCGCTCGCGCCGGCCCTTGCCCATCACGCGCAACAAGCCCGCTCGCCGATCGATGGCGGCGAGCGGCAGCGACACCAGCTCGCTCACGCGCAGCCCGCAGCCGTAGAGCACCTCCAGCATTGCACGATCGCGCAGACCGAGCGTCGTCGCAGGATCCGTCGCCTCGATCAGCGCGACGCTCTCGTCGGCCCGCAACACCCGTGGCAGCGGCTGCCGGGCGTGCGGCATCGGCACGCCATGCAGGACATCCCCCGACAGCAAACCCTCACGTTGCCAATGCCGCAGCAGACAGCGCGCGGCGACCAGCGTCCGCGCGCGGCTGCGCGCGCCGAGCCCCTCAGCCTCGAGCCGCACCAGGAAGCCGCTCACGTGCACCCGCTCCACGTGCGCCGGACGCGTCACTCCCTCCGCCGCAAGATGGCCGGCGAAGCGCGCGAGATCGCGGCCGTAGGCCTCCAGCGTATTCGGCGACAGTCCGCGCTCGACGGCCGAGTACGCAAGAAACGCATCGATGCCCGCGCTGATTTCTGCGCTGGCTTCAAGCGGCATGCGCAGCACCCTCGGCTGCTCGCAGCAGGTCTTGTCGCAGATGCTCGATCCGCTCCGGATCCAGGATCTTCTTGCCCTCGCCGTCCTTCAGGTAGAAGGTGTCGGCGATCTGATCCATCACCGTCGCGGCCTTGGAGATGTAGATCTCGAGGCCGTGGCTCGCGATCGTGCGCGTCAGGTCGTACAGCAGGCCCAGCCGATCGTTCGCCGAGACATCCACGATCGTGTAGAAGTCCGATTCCGCGTTCGAGATCGCGACCTCCACGGGACGCGGCGCGGGAGGCAGCGGCGCACTCTTGAGCAGCGAGCGGCGCCGGCGCCGGATCATCTCGTCGAGCTCGAGCACACCGGACAAAGA
Source organism: uncultured Myxococcaceae bacterium (assembly GCA_964353695.1). Classification (GTDB taxonomy): domain Bacteria; phylum Myxococcota_A; class UBA9160; order UBA9160; family UBA9160; genus MYXO. The sequence goes on along the minus strand of CAYGXT010000033.1, from coordinate 11,813 downwards.
GGCCTGCACCATCGACGCCACGGCCTTCCAGATCTCACGCTGCTCCTCGGGCCCTCCGCTCGGCGTCGCCACGCGGTAGACCTCGAGGGCCAGGCCCGAGCGCGCGGTGTAGACGTGCGAGCCCAGGATGTTGATGCCCTTGGCCGCCAGCACTCCCGAGACCGTGGCGTAGAGCCCGTGGACGTCGGCCGTGCAGAGCAGGAACTCCGAGATCCCGCCGCGAAGCTCTCGCACCGAGTGCGAGATCACCTTCTCGGGCGCCCAGGCGAGCACCACCAGCGCATGCCGTGCGATCTGGCGCGGTGCGTGCGAGACGAAGTAGCGCCGCGGCATGATGGAGAAGAAGCCCGAGATGCGGGCCTCTCCCACGCCCAGGCCGCGAAGCTCGCCGCGGGCGGCCTCCTGCCGGCGTTCGACCCGCGCCTCGATCTGCTCCAGCGCCACGCGCGGATCGTCGCTCCCGGTCTCCAGGAACTCCGAGGTGCGCTCGAAGAGCTCGCGCAGCAGCTGCCCCTTCCATTCCGTCCAGCCCGTTGGCGAGGAAGCGCGGATGTCGGCGAACGTCAGCAGATACAGGTTGCGCAGGTTCTCGCGGTCGCCGCAGGTCCGAGCGAAGTCCACGATCAAGCGCGCATCCGAGAGATCGCGCCGCTGCGCCACGTGCGACATCAGCAGATGCTGCCGCACCAGAAAGACCACGCGCTCGACGCGCTCCGGCGAAAGACCAAGCCTCTCCACGCAGCTCCGGGCCCCCTCGGCGCCCCGGTTCGAATGGTCACCCCCAAGACCCTTCCCGATGTCGTGCAGCAGACAGCCGAGAAACAGCACAGAGATGTCGCCCACCTCCCGCATCAGCGTCGTGAGCTCCGGGAGCGCCTCCTCGTAGTCGCCCCGCGCCAGACGCCGCAGCTCCTCGATCAAGAACAGCGTGTGCACATCCACGGTGTAGATGTGGTAGATCACGTGCTGCCAGCGACAGAAGATTTGCTCCCACTCCGGGAGAAACGCGCTCAGCAACTGGTCCTCGTTCATCTCCGTGAGCGTGCGCATCACACGATGCGGTCCCTCGAGGATGCGGAGGAAGGCCGCAGAGGCCTCGGGATCGCGGCGTAGCCTCTCGTCCACGAGCTCGAGATTTTCGCGCACGAAACGGCGCGCGGTGCGCGAGAGCTGCACTCGCTCGTCCTGCGCCACGGCGTAAGCGGTGAGAAGCCGCACCGGACGCTCGCGCAAATGCGCTGCGTGCGGAATCTCGAGGTGCGAATCCGCAACGCGGAACCCGTCCGCCACGTCCCGTGCCGGCGGTCGCGCGCGGGGCTTCGCCGCGCGCGCAAGGCACTGCTCGATCGTCAGCTCCGAGAGGTTCTGCACCACGCGTGCGTGCCGGTAGTAATCGCGCATGAAGCGTTCCACCGGGAGATCCTCGTCGTCGGCATTGCTCGCGCCATAGCTCCAGGCCGCGGCGACCTGCTCCTGGTGCTCGAAGCTCATCTGGTCGTTCTTGCGCTTCGAGATCAGATGCAGCTCGTTGCGTAGCCGCCACAAGAACTGGATCGCCGAACGGTACTGCTCCATCTCGGACTCCGTGAGCAGGCCGAAGTGGAGCAGATCATCGAGCCCGTGCGTCGTCGGATGCGCCGCCCGCACCGCCCAGTAGGCGTTGTGGTAATCGCGAAGTCCGCCGGCGCCCTCCTTGACGTTGGGCTGCAAGAGATAAAGCGACTCGCCATACTTCTTGTGTCCCTCGCTCAAGGCCGCCAGCCGCTCTGTCAGGAACTTCTCCCTGTCGGAGGAAGTCTCTTCCCGCAGGCTGTCCGTGAACTCGTGGAACAGCTCCGTGTCCCCCACGAGGAAGCGTGCATCGAGGATGGCCGTCTTCACCGTCGCGTCTTCGCTGGACAAATCGAGGGTCTCGGCAATGGTGCGCGTGGCGCAGCCGACGGTGAGCCCGCCGTCCCAAAGCCACATCTGCACCTTCCCGGTAACGTGCTCCACGTAGGGGCTCATGCGCCGCGGGTAGAGGAAGAGCAGGTCCACGTCGGAGTAGATCGAGAGCTCACGCCGGGCGTAGCCCCCCACGGCCACCACGCAGAGCCGCTGGCCGAACTCCGCCCCGCCGGCGTAGTACTCCGCATCCGCGAGACGGAACAGACGGCGGATCAGCCGATCCGTGAGGTCGGAGTTGGTCTCGTTGAGCAGCTGGCCGGCAGCGCCCGAGCGGTGGAGCGCCTCCAGGTGTGCTCGGGCCTCGGCCCGGTAGGCGCGCACCGCCGCCGCCACGTCCGCATCGGCTAGCGCCGTCGAGCCATGGCCCGGCTCGAGATCCGCCAGGAAACGGTCGATCAGCGGCGGCGCACTCAAGGCTTCTCCGACGCCACGATCGGCGCGCTTGCGATCGCATAAGCCATCAGCCCGCTCGCGAGCCGGTCTGCTACGAGCTCGAGATAGGCATCGTCGCGCAGGCGCTCTGCATCGCGGGCATTGGTGGCGAAGCCCACCTCCACCAGCACGGCCGGCATGCTCGAGAGGAAGAGCACATAGAAGGGCCCCTTTCGGACCCCGAGATCTTCGGTCTCGCCGTAGCGCGCGCGCAGGCCGCGCAGGATCGCGCCGTGAATCTGTCGGGCCAACAGACCCGAGCGCTCCGAGACCTCCGACACGCGCAGCTGCGCGAGCGTGCGCTGCCGCTCGTCGGCTTGTTCCGGGGCGACGCCGTTCTCGCGAGCCGCAACGTCGCCGTTGTGACGCTCGTCACTCTCGTCCAGGTAGTAGGTCTCGATTCCGGCCGCGGACGGCCGCGGCGCAGCGTTGACGTGGAGCGAGAGAAAGATATCTCCGCCCCCGCTCTCCGCGCGGGCCGTGCGCTGTGCGAGCTCCACGCTGTCGTCTCCCTCGCGCGTCATGACGACGCGGAAGCCCCAGCGCACGAGCCGCGTACGCATGCGCAGCGCGAGGTCGAGAGTCACGTCCTTTTCGACGAGGCCGCCGAGGCCGGTCGTCCCCGGATCTCGGCCGCCGTGGCCCGGGTCGAGCACGATGGTTCGCACCGGCCGGCGCTCCCAGGCCGCGAGCGGCTTCGAAGGCTTCGCTGCCGCACGGGGCGTCGCCGAGGAGCCGGGTGAGGTCGCGGGCCCGGCGCTTCCTGCCCGCCGCGAGCCCCGCGCCGCGCAGCCTGCGTCGATGACGGCGAGCGCCAGCACCGCCATTGCGAGCCGCTGCGTCCTGGCGCGCCTCACGAAGGCTCCGCTTCTCGCAGTGTCGACACCATCTGGTGTAATGCCGCCAACGCTTCCAGCGGCGTCGTACGCTCGGGTTCGAGCGCGCGAAGCGCCGCGAGCACCTCCGACTCCTGCGGCGAGAGCGGCGCCGGCTCCGGCGGCCGGGCGAACAGGCCGAGCTGCGCCGTGGCGCCTTCCCGGCGGCCGCGTCCCGGCCCGTCGCCTTCCTGGCTCTCGAGCCCTCGCAGCAGCTCGCGCGCTCGCTCGATCACGCGCGCAGGGAGTCCCGCCAGCCGTGCGACCTGGATTCCGTAGGAGCGGCTCGCGCCACCGGGCACGAGCCGGCGCAGGAAGATCACGTCCTCGCGGTGCGAGCGCACCTCGAAGTGTGCGTTGCGGATGCGCTCGCGCGTCCGCGCCAGCTCCGTGAGCTCGTGGTAGTGCGTGGCGAAGAGCGTCCGCGGCCGCAGGCCCTTTGTATCGTGCAGATACTCGGCCACGGCCCAAGCGATCGAGAGGCCATCGAAAGTGCTGGTCCCGCGTCCCAGCTCGTCGAGGATCACGAGGCTGCGCGGCGAGGCCTGCCCCAGGATCTGCGCGCACTCGCGCATCTCGACCATGAACGTCGACTCACCACGGGCCAGGCGATCGGCCGCCCCCACGCGTGTGAAGATCCTGTCTACCTCGCCCAGCCTCGCGCTCTCCGCGGGCACGAAGCTGCCGATGTGGGCGAGCAGCACGATCAGCGCCACCTGACGCAGATACGTGCTCTTGCCGGACATGTTCGGACCCGTGAGCAACAGGATCTGGCATTGATCGCGATCGAGCTCGGTGTCGTTCGGGACGAAGCCAGCGCCGCTTCGGGCGAGCAGCGGCTCGACGACCGGATGGCGGCCGGACCGGATCTCGAGCACGTCGCTCGTGTCCACGACGGGCCGCACCCAGCCGTCACGCCGCGCCACCTCCGCCAGCGAGGCGAGCGCATCGAGCTCCGCGGCGGCTTCCGCCGCCGCGCTCATGTCCGGAGCGAGCTCGAGCACGGCCTGCCGCACGGACTCGAAGATCTCGCGCTCGAGCGCCGCCGCGCGCTCACTTGCGCCGAGCACCGTCTGCTCCATCTCGCGCAGCTCGGGCGTCGTGAAGCGCTCCGCGTTGGCGAGGGTCTGCTTGCGTTCGTAGTCCGCCGGCACGCGGCCCTGCTGAGCCCGCGTCACTTCGATGCCGTAGCCGTGCACCGGATGGAAGCGGAGCTTCAGGCTCGAGATGCCAACTCGCTCGCGCTCGCGCGCCTCCAGCCCCGCGATCCACTCGCGCCCCTTGCGCGCTCCCTCCCGCAGCGCGTCGAGTTCGAGGCGATAGCCCGGCCGGATGAAGCCCGTCTCGCCAGCGCCCCGAGAACCGCGTAGCAGCACGGGCGGCTCGTCCACCAACGCCTCGGCGACGAACTGCGCCGCGGCCGGCACCGGGACCGGCGCACGCAGCGTCGCCGGCGGCGGCTCCGGCACGCCGGGCAGGGCATCGCCCGGATCTGCCACCAGCGCAGCAGCCACCACGGGCAGAGCCTCCAGCGAGCGGCGCAGCGCCACCAGATCGCGCGGCGTAGCCGCCGGACGAAGCGCCTTCGATACCAGACGCTCGAGATCACGCACCTCGCGCAGGGCGGCCCGCAGCCGCGCCCGCGCGCGGTCGTGCGCCACCAGCCACGCCACGGCGTCCTGTCGTGCCTCGATGCGATGAGTGCCGCGCAGCGGGTAGTCGATCCAGCGTGCGAGACGCCGTACACCGGGTGCCGTCACCGTGGCGTCGAGGCGCTCCAGCAGCGTGCCTCGGCGCGAGCGGTCCTCGGCGCTCTCGAAGAGCTCGAGGTGCGCCCGCGTGGCCGCGTCCACCAGCATCGACTCCGTCAGCGCATAGTGCCGCAGCCGCGACGTGCGGCGCAGGGCGAAGGGCTGGTGCGCGGCGAGGTACGCGAGCAGACCGGCCGCCGCTCGGGTCGCCGCGTCGCCCGCTCCGGCCTCAAAGCCATCAGGCCGGGCGGGTGCGGTGGCGGGCTCGAAGCCGGCCGAGTCCACCCGTGTCAGCGTGATGCCCGGAAGCTCCAGCCGCAGGCGTTCTACGAGCGCCTCCTCCGCCTCTTGCGGCAGCAGACACTCGCGCGGCGCGATGCGGCCGAGCTCTGCCACGAGCGCCTCCGGCAGGCCGGCCGTCGGCCCGGCCTCGATCTCGGTGGTACGAAAGTCTCCCGTCGAGGCCTCGAGCGCGGCCAGGCCCCAGGCTCCCGTACCGACACTATTTCGTGTCGGCGGCAGCAGCGCGACCAGCGCCACCTCCGTTGCGGACTCGAGGCCCTCGGGGTCACCCACCAGGCCCGGCGTCACGACCTCGACGACAGCGCGCCGGACCAGGCGCCGACCTCCCAGGCTGCGGGGATCTTCGACCTGCTCGCAGATCGCCACCCTTTGCCCGAATGCGGCAAGACGCTTCACATAACCGTCCACACTGTGGGCAGGTACGCCGCACATGGGAACCGCGTCGGGCTTGCCCTTGTCGCGAGTCGTGAGCGCAATCCCGAGGAGTGGTGCCGCAAGCTCGGCATCCTCGAGAAAGAGCTCGTAGAAATCCCCCATGCGATACAGCAGGAGCGCGTCGGGGTGCTGGGCCTTGAGCTCCAGGTACTGCCGCATCATGGGCGTGGCGAGCGCGCTTCGGGTCATGCGCTGCTCTCCCACAGAGCGCTGGGCTCCTCGTGCTCGAGCCGCTCCAGCAGCCTGGGAAGGACCGCGAGCGCTTCGCGTTCGCGGCCCGCATCGAGCAGCACGCGTACCCATGCGGCCTGCGCCGGGAGGAAGCTCTCGTCGCGCTCCAGCAGCGTTCGCAACTCCGCCACGGCGGCGTCCACCTCCCCCCATGCGGCAAGCGCCCGCGACAATGCCAGCCGCGCCGCTGCGTCGTCCGGTCTTTTTTCGAGGATCCGGCGCAGGAAGCCCTCGAGCTCCCGCGTCCGGCCGGCCGACGCAAAGGCCGCTTCGAGCCGAGGATAGACGAAGCCGCCGCTGCGCGAGTCGACCTCGACGGCCTCTCGCCACGCTGCGAGTGCCGCCTCGTTGCGGCCGCGCTCGGCCTCGAGCAAGCCCAGCAGCACGTGCGCCGGGGCGTACCCACGATGCCGGCGGCGGGCGCGCTTCACCGCCCGGCGCGCATCGTCGCTCCGCCCCTCGGCATGAGCGGCTTCAGCCTGCTGCACCAGGAGGGCGGCCTCCTCCTCGGCCGAGCTTCGGCCCTGCTCTCGGGCGAGCCGGCGCGTCATCTCGAGCGCGCGCCCATGCTCCCGGAGGCTCTGCAGCAGCCGCGCGAGCCCAGCCAGCGCACGCCGGTCGCGCGGGGCGTGGATCAGCACCTCCTCGTAAGCGGCCGCCGCGCGACGAATGAAGCCTGCCTTCCGGAAGTCCTCCGCCAGCTCGCCGAGAACCTCGATCCGGGTGCCCTCGTCGAGATCGCGCAGCAGCAGCAGGGACTGATGCATGTGGATCGCCCGAGCGAGCTCTCCCTGCTGCCGGTAGAGCAGCGCGAGAGCGCGGAAGACGTCCACGTCGTGCGGGTGCGAGCGTGCGGCAGCCGCGAGCTCGGCCTCGGCTTCGCCGCCGTCCTGCGAGAGCAGCGCCAGCAGTGCCCGCCGTACCGACGTGTTCGCATCGCGCGAGACGCGCGGGCGCCCGAGCCGCAGCGCGCGTCGGATCCAACCCATGCGGCTCAGGAGCCTCGCCCCGGCCTCCCGGCGCTCGTGCCCTCGGGCGGCTCCGACTCCACACCCGCGCCAGCGGGCGAGCCCGTCCGGAGCGGCAGTGAGCGCAGGCCGTGGAGCTCGGCCTCGAGGCGGCCGAGCAGCTTGCGGTAGCGGCGCGCGAGCAGGCCGAGCCGGGCCATCTCGAGCAGGCAGAGGGCGACGCCCGCCACGGCGCCAAGCCCAAAGCTGGCGAGGACGAGCATCCATTCCCTCACGGCCTCGAGCTGCCCGAACAGGTAGTCGAAACGAACCTCGACGGCGTTGGCCTGGGCGAACATCCAGCCGCCGACCAGCACCGCCACGAAAACCGCCAGCCAAAGCAGCCGGCGCACGATGCGCATGAGCCCCCCCACCCGGTTCGTCTGTGCACCGCGACGCCCCGCGGCCCCTGAGGACGAGAAGGGGGCGAGCCCGGCTTGCGGGCTCGCCCCCTTCATCCTCTCACGCCGCGCTGTCGGCGGCGGAGCTCGAGTGCCCTCCGCCGGGCGTGGCTCCGTCCACCATCTCCTTCAGCTCCTTGCCGACCTTGAAGAACGGCGTTCGCTTGGCGGGGATGTGGACCTCTTCCCCAGTCTTCGGATTACGCCCCTCGCGCGCCTCGCGCACCTTGACCTGGAAGCTGCCGAACCCGCGGATCTCGATGCGCTCCCCGTTGCGGAGCGCTTCGGTCATCGAATCGAAGATCGTGTTGACCACGACCTCCGTATCCTTCTTCGAGATGTGCGGCGTCTGCTCTGCCACTCTCTCGATGAGCCCGCTCTTCGTCATGGATTCCCCCAGAGTAGGCCTCACGAGTCCTGGCCCTTCCGCTCGAGCTTCTCTCGCAGCAGGTCGCCGAGCGTCGCCGTCTGGCTCTTCGTCTGCTGCGCGAGATCCTTCAACGTCTCGCGCTCCTGGCGGTCATTGACCGCCCGCATGGAGAGCGAGATCTTGCCTTCGACCGCATCCACCTTGACGACCAACGCCTTCACGACCTGCCCCGGCTGCACCAGGTCGGAGGGCTTCTCGACCTTCTCCGCGGAAATTTCCGAGCTGTACACCAGGCCCTCGATGCCCTCCTCGAGCTTCACGAAGGCGCCGAAGTCGGTCACGCTCGTGATCTCTCCGTTCACTTCGGTGCCGATCGGATAGCGGCGCGAGATGTCTTCCCACGGATTGGGCTGCATCTGCTTGATGCCAAGCGAGAACTTCTCGTTCTCCTTGTCGATCTTGAGCACGATGGCTTCGACCTCGTCCCCCTTCTTGAACTTCTCGCTCGGGTGCTTGATCTGCTCCGTCCACGACACGTCCGAGACGTGTACCAGGCCGTCGATCCCTTCCTCGAGGCCGATGAAGACCCCGAAGTTGGTGATGTTTCGCACCGTGCCCGTGACCTTCGTGCCAACCGGATAGCGATCCTCGATCACGCTCCAGGGATTCGGCTCGATCTGCTTCATGCCGAGCGAGATCTTGCGGTTGCCCTCATCCACGTCGAGTACGATCGCCTCGGCAACGTCGCCGATGGAGACCATCTTGGACGGGTGCTTCACGCGCTTCGTCCACGACATCTCCGACACGTGGATCAGGCCCTCGATCCCCGGCTCGAGCTCCACGAAGGCGCCGTAGTCGGTGAGCGATACGACCTTGCCCTGCAGGCGCTTCCCGATCGAGTAGCGCATGCCCGCGTCCATCCACGGGTCGGGCTGGAGCTGCTTGAGGCCCAGCGACACCCTCTCTGTCTCAGCATCGAACTTCAGCACCTTCACCTTCAGCTCGTCGCCGACCTGGAAGATCTCGGACGGATGGTTCACCCGGCCCCACGACATGTCGGTCACGTGGAGCAGCCCGTCGATGCCGCCGAGATCGATGAAGGCGCCGTAGTCGGTGAGATTCTTGATCACGCCGTCGATGATCTGGCCCACCTGCAACGTCTGCAGCGTGGTCTCGCGCATCCGCTTGCGCTCCTTCTCGAGGAGCGCACGCCGCGAGAGCACGATATTTCCGCGCCGCTTGTTGAACTTGATGATCTTGAACTGCAGCTTCTGGCCGAGCAGCGTCTCGAGGTTCCGTACCGGCCGCAGATCGACCTGCGAGCCCGGGAGGAACGCCTTGACGCCGATGTCCACTGCGAGGCCACCCTTCACGCGGGAGACGATCACTCCCTCGACGGCCTCATCCGCCTCGAAGGCATTGCTGATGTCGTCCCAGATCTTGAGACGATCCGCCTTCTCCTTCGAGAGAACGATGTGGCCATCTTCGTCTTCGGCGTCCTCCACGAGAACGTCGACGATGTCGCCGACCTTCACGAGAAGCGTTCCGTCCTCGTCCATGAATTCCCAGGTCGGGATCATCCCCTCGGACTTGAAGCCGATGTCCAGCTGGACGTTGTCCATGTCCACGGAGAGGACGGTGCCGCGCACCAGCTCCCCTTCCTTCACCTGCTTGATGCTCTGCTCGAAAAGCTCCGCGAAACGGGGTGACCCGTTTGTGTCTTGGTTGTTCTCGGTCATGAGAGTTTCGATGTGCTCCTTTGGGGACCGCCCGCCTTTCGGGTCGGTCCTAATTTTCCGGTTTTTCGCCCCCGGAGTGGGCTTTAGATGCGGAATCCGCCGCGACCGGCGAGAGATTCTCGCGGGCCTCGGCCAGGAAACGTGCCACCGCGTCGGCATCGCCCGCCTCGAGAGCGCGGGTGAGCTCGGCAAGCCGCAGCGAGAAGCTCTGTAGCGGACCTGCGAGGGCCTTGCGATTCAGCGTGAGGATCTCGCTCCAGAGTTCGGCGTCGCTGCGCGCAATGCGCGTGAAGTCCCGAAAGCCCGGCCCCGCGAGCTCAGCCGCTCCGGCCGGCGCCTCGCGCAGGGCTGCGGCAAAGGCAAAGGCTAGCGCATGAGGCACGTGGCTCACCCAGCCCACTGCGGCGTCGTGCGCATCGGGGCTGCGCCGCTCGACGCGCGCGCCGAGCGCGCGCCAGAACGCCTCCACCTTCGCCACGGCCAAGGCGTCGCTCCCGGCCGTCGGCGTCACGACGCACACGGCCCCCTCGAAGAGGTCAGCCCGCGCGTGGTCCATGCCACGCTCGTGGCTCCCCGCCATGGGATGGGAGCCCACGAAACAGGCTCCCGGCGGGAGCAGCCCCGGGAGCGTCTCGGTCAGCACTCCCTTCACGCTGCCGACATCGGTCACCACGCAGCCCCGAGCCATCGCCGGCGCCGCGCGCCGCAACACGCCCGCCATGGCCGAGACCGGTGTGGCGAGCACCACGAGGTCGGCCCCGCGCACCGCTTCTTCGAGATCCGTCACCACGTCGAGGGCGCCGCTTCGCTCCGCCGACAGCACGCTCGCACGCGAGCGGCCGCTCCCCACCACCTGCGCCACGAGGCCGCGCCGGCGCGCGGCGAGCGCGATGGACCCGCCCAGCAGGCCGAGCCCGACGATGGCGAGGCGTTGCGCGAGCGGCGCGGTCATCGCGGCTGCTCCCGTAGACGGCGCAGCGTTTTGATCAGGCGCTCGTTCTCCTCCGGCAGACCCACCGTGATGCGGACGTGCTCCGGCAGGCCGAAGCCCGCCATGGGCCGCACGATCACGCCCTCGCGCAGCAGCGCCTCGTGGGCCCCGGCCCCGGCATCGGCAAGTACGAAGTTCGTCTCGCTGGGCCAGACCTCGATGCCGAGGACGCCGAGCTCTCGCGTCAGGTAGTCGAGCCCGACGTCGTTGATGCGCCGAGACTCCGTCACGTGCGCGGTATCTTCCAGCGCGGCCAGCGCCGCGGCCTGCGCCACGAGGCTTACGTTGAAGGGATGCCGCGGGCGGTTCAGGAAGCCGATGGTCTCGGCATCGGCGATTCCGTAGCCGACGCGCAGCCCCGCCAGGCCGTAGATCTTGGAGAAGGTCCGCAGCACGATCGTGCCGGGCCGGCGTCGGATCCATTCCAGCGAGCGCGGAAAATCCGGCCGGCGCGCGTATTCGTAGTAGGCCTCATCCACCGCCAGGATCACGTCCGCGGACAGGCGCTCGACGAAGCGATCGAAGTCGGCGGCGCCGACCGCCGTGCCCGTGGGATTGTTCGGATTGCACAGGAACACGACGCGCGTGCGCGGCGTCACGGCCGCAGCCAGGGCGTCGAGGTCGTGTACCAGGCCGGGCGTGAGCGGTACCGGCACCGCCGTCGCTCCGGCGGTCATCACGACGATCGGATACATCGCGAACGAGGGCCACGCGAACACGGCCTCATCGCCCGAGCCCAAGAAGGTCTGGCCGATCAGGCCCAGGATCTCGTCCGCTCCCGCCCCGATCAGGAGCTCGTCGGGATCGACACCGAGATGCGTCGCCAGGCGGCGGCGCAGGACGAAGCAGCCGGCGTCCGGGTAGCGGTTCACCTCGCGCAGCGCGTCGTGGGCGGCCGCGGGCGCCTTCGGCGAGGGCCCGACGGGGTTCTCGTTGGACGCCAGCTTGATGGCTCCCGAGATCCCGAGCTCACGCTCGAGTTCCTCGATGGGCTTGCCCGGCTGGTAGGGCTGGATCTGCGCCACGTGGGGCTTAGCGAGGCCTCTCACGTCAAGCCCCTCCCGCCGCCGCACGCGGCAGCGCGCGCGGGAAGGAGCCGAGGACGCGGTGGGCCGTGGCCAGCGCTGCGGCCTCCTCGAGCGCCTGCGCGACGCGGGGCTCGTCGCGATGCCCCTCGAGATCGAGGAAGAAAACGTACTCCCAGGGCTTGCCCTTGAGCGGACGGGACTGGATCGACGTGATGTTCACGCCGTGCTTCGAGAACGGCGCCAGCAGCCGGTGAAGCGCGCCCGATTGGTCGCGGCGCACGGTGAACAGAACGCAGGTGAGGT
>CAYGXT010000032.1:8277-14767 GCA_964353695.1 uncultured Myxococcaceae bacterium | reverse complement strand
CAGCCAGCGCTGCGCCGTGCGGATCAGGGCAGCGCCGAGCAGCGCGCCTCCCGCATTGCTGACGACGTCCCAGACATTCCTGTAGCGGCCGGGAATCGCCACCTGCGCGAGCTCGATCGCTACGGAGAGGAGCGTCGCGCGCAGCGCCACGCCTGCGAAGCCAGTGCCCCGCAGTGTCAGTGCGATTCCGAGCGGAAGGAACAGGATCACGTTGCGGACGGCGTCCGCGAGGCCGAAGCGCAAGAAGGTCTGGTCGTCCGTGAAGCTCGGCTTCGACCCCAGGGGCCAGAGCGTGAGGACGAGGATGACCGCCACCACCACCCCGACTGCGAGCGCGCCGGTTCGGCCGGCGCCCGCAGGTCTGCGGCCGATCTCCGGCATCTGGACACTCTTCGGTGTCAGGCTCGGGCTCCCGCGCTCACTCCACGTCCACGCGCAGCAGCAGCACGCTGTCATCCTGCGTGCGGCTACGCTCAGCGCCGCTCGGGATTTCGACGTTCGATGCTTCGCTGGCGCGTCCCATTCCGCCGACGGCGACCGTCTCCCCCGGCGTGACGATCACCACGGTGGAGGCGCCCGAGGTCTCGATCCTTCCACCGCGGCCGAAGCGGCCGGCGAAGGGCTCGAGGTCGACCTGCACGCGGCCATCGCCGAGGATGCGCGGCCGGGCCTCGAAGCCCGTGGCGGCCGTCAGCATCTGCGTACTCGCGCCCCAGCGGTCCCGGGTGGTGAAGGGCACGGTCTGGCCCATCTCGATGCGGCCCGTCTCTCCCTCCATCACGCGCACGAGCCCGGAGAAGCTCTCGTTGGCGTGCCGCTCCACATCCTCGGCCCGGACGGAGACCGAGGAGCCCGCGCCCGGCGGGCGGCGCACGTTGCCGATGCGGAAGTCGCCGGCCTCTACCGTCCAGCGCACGTCGAAGCCCTGCGCCTCGAGGTCGCGTACTCGCTTCGTATCGTAGTGCAGCACCACGCTGCGCAAGCGGCGATCCTGCGCCCCGAGCAGGTCGAGAGCCTCGCCGACGGCGGCGGGATCCCCCATCAGCACCAGCGAGTTCGTGCCACGGTCGAGCGCCGCGTTCCCGCTGCCGGCAAGCAGCGTCTGCACGATGGGAAGCAGCTCCTCCGCCGTGCGATATTTCATCTTGTAGACCTCGACGCGGCGCTGCGCGAAGGCCGGGCAGGGCAGGAGCGCGAGCACGCTCACCAGCACCACGCTCCGAAGGCCCAGCATGCTCCCATGATAGGGGGCCCGCCGCGCTTCGCTCGATGCGTGTGAATGTCGCTGGTGGCGCCGATGCGCGAGCAGCGCCCCCGGCCCCACCCCGATCTCCATCTACTCGCGGCCTGGGTGACTGGTGCGGGTCAGCACGCCCCGGGTGTACTGGAGCTCGATCTTCTCGTAGCTGCCGCCACTCCAGAGCGCCCACCAGGCGGGCTCCTTCCAGACGAGCCAGCGGCCTTCGGGTACGCCGTTCACGTAGAATCCATTGCGCCGGACGTGGCCGTCTTCGAACCACTCGGTCCAAGGCCCATGCTTCGTTCCGTCCGGCAGCGAGCACCACTGCGCGGGCCAGCTGGCGAACTCCTCCCAGTACTTCTCCGAGCGATGGAAGAGAGTGCCGTCGGGACAGGCTTCCGGCCCCCATGCGCCCTGCGAGCGGATCGGCGGAGCCGGCGTGGCGCAGGACGCACAGACCGCCAGCAGCACGGCCGTCGCCACGGGTCGTCGGCTCCTCGTCATGGGGGAAGCTCTCTCGCCGCCATCAGCAGAAATGGAGCCGCAGCCCCGGCCTTGGCCACTCGAAGGCCACGAGCCGCCCCGTGCCCGACAGCGTGCAATACGCCGTGCGTAGCCCTTTTCCGCCAAAGCAGATGTTCGTCGTGAGCGGATCCGGCAGCGCCACGTGCTCGATCGTGCGGCCGTCCGGCGAGATCGACGTGATGCCGCCATTCACGATCGTCGCGACACAGACGTAGCCGGAGCCGTCTACCGCGAGGGAGTCGAAGAGCTGGAAGCCCGGCAGGCCGGCGAGCAGCGTTCCGCCCGCGGGTCCGAAGCCCGCCGTGCGCACGATCGCGCCCGGCTCCGGCACCTCCCAGGCCCAGACTCGGCCCGTATGCGTCTCTGCGACGTAGAGGTGTCGGCCGTCCGGCGAGAGACCGATGCCGTTGGGGGAGTCGAGTGGGAAGATCACCTCGCGGATCTCCGAGCCGTCGGCCTTGGCGTAGAAGACTCCCGTGCGGTCCTTGTGGCGCTCGTGGGTGGTGCCGTGATCCGTGAACCAGAAGCCGCCATGAGCATCGAAGACGAGGTCATTCGGGCCGCGCAGGGGGAGGCCGTCGCAGGCGTCGTAGAGGACCTCGACCTTGCCGCTGCCGATGTCGATGCGTTCGATGCGGCCGCCTCGATGGCCGGGAGGCGTCGGCCCGGGTATGAGCAGCCCGCCGAGTTCGTGGTAGCTGAAGCTTCCGCCGTTGTTCGCGACGTAGATCTTCCCGTCGGGGCCGAGCGCTGCGCCGTTCGGGCCGCCTCCCGGCTCTGCGACCACCTGCTTGCTTCCATCCTGCGACACGCGCGTGAGCCGCCCCGCCGCGATCTCCACCACGAGGATGCTCCCGTCCGGCAGGCAGACGGGGCCCTCCGGAAAGCGCAGGCCGCTCGCAATCTCTCGAATTTCCGGCATTCCCAAGAACCTCCGAGGGCCTAGAATGCTGCGACACCGGGAAAAGGGAAAGCATGCGAGACGCAAGCGATCGGGCACCCGCAGCATGAACACACTCGAAGCCGCCGGAGGCCTCGGGATCCGTCGCGACGCCGAAGGTCGGTTGCACCTGGAGTGGCGCGAGACCGACTGGCTGGGGCCGATGGCGCTTCGCTTCGAGCCGGGCGGGGACGAAGACGCTGCGCCGGGCGGGACGGGATTCGAGGGATCCGACGATCTCGGCGCCTTCCGCGGGCTCGCTCTCACATCCGCAGGACTTTCCCTTCCGGTCGAGGCGAGCGTACGTGCCTACACGGATTCTCCTCTTCTCGTCTTTCGTCTCGAGGCGAAGACCGCCCTCTCTGCGCTCTCGACGGGCAGCTTTGAGCGGGTCTCCGTGGCCTGGCCCGCCTTCTCGCCGGGGGCGCGTGCGCCGGGAGGCATCCCCGCCGGCACGCGGAGCTACGGACATCAGTTCACCGAGTTCGCGCTGCCCGTGAGTGGGGACGACGCCTGCTGCGGCTACACCTTCGCCGGGCATCGGCCGCCCGTCGTCGAGCCGCTGCTCCTCATCGCGCCCGACCTGCGGACGCTGCTGCTGGCGCCCCTCGACGGCTTTCACGAGCAGGCGATCGCCGTGCCGAAGGATGCGAGCGAGGCCGCGCTCGGCGTGCGCTGCGGCTGGCAGGGAGATCTCGACGAGGTGCCGGCGGGGTTCGCGACGGAGATGCTGCTGCTCGCCGCAGCCGGACCGCGCGCGGCGCTGGACGCGTTGGGCGCATTGCTGCTGCGCCGGCACGGCACGAAGCGCCCGTCGCGCTACGCGGACGACGGCGTCGGCAAGCTCTCCTACTGGACCGACAACGGCTCCGTCTACTACTACCGAACGGAGCCCGGCGAGGACTACGCGACGACCCTCGAGAGGACGATCGCCACGCTGCAAGAGAGCCGCGTGCCGGTGGCTGCCGTACAGATCGACTCCTGGTTCTACCCCCACGAGACGCTGCGCCCCGTCTCGACGGAGGGCGCGCCGGTGGTGCCGCCGACGGGCATGCTGCGCTGGGAGCCGCGGGAGGATCTCTTTCCCGAGGGCTTCGTGCGGCTGCGCCAACGCCTCGGCGGCCTCCCGATTATCTTTCACTCGCGGCACTTCTCTTCACAGTCGCCCTATTTCGACGAGCAGGCAGCCTGGCGCGATGGCGGCTACGCGCATCCCGAAGACCCTGCGCTCTATGAGCTGTTGCTGGAGCAGGCCGCGGGCTGGGGCGCGATCAGCTACGAGCAGGACTGGATGGTGGAGAGCTTCCTCGGCGTGCGCGGCCTGCGTGCGGCGCCGGGCCGCGCACGCGCCTGGCAGGAAGGCATGGACCGCGCGGCAGCCGAGCGCGGCATGACCCTGCAGTGGTGCATGGCCTCGCCGGCTGACTTCTTGCAGACGGTGACGCTCTCGAGTGTCACCTCGATTCGAACCAGCGGCGACTACCGCTACCTCTTCGACAACGGCCTCAACTGGGTCTGGTTCCTGCACGGGAACGCCTTTGCGCGAGCGCTCGGCCTCCACCCCTACAAGGACGTCTTCCTGACCCACGGCGAGACGGGCCTTGGCCCGGGCGAGCGCTATCCCGAGGCCGAGTCGCTGCTGGCCGCGCTCTCGGCCGGTCCGGTGGGCATCGGGGATCGCCGTGGCCATACGGACCGCGCACTCGTGTTGCGCACCTGTCGCGAGGACGGTGTGCTGGTGAAGCCCGATCTGCCGATTGCAGCCATCGACCGCTGCTTCCGCGCGAACGCCTTCCTCGAGCAGGAGCCGCTCGTGGGAGAAACGATCTCCGTGCACCCTGCTGGACGCTGGGTCTACGTCGCGGCCTTCAACGCCTGCCGCGCGAAGCAGCCGCTGCGCGCCACACTCCCGCTCTCGGATCTCGGCGCCGTGGCGCCGGCGGGCCCGGTCGTCGCCTACGACTGGCGTACGCGGCGCTTCGCGCAGCTCGAAGCGGGCGGCGCGCTCGCGCTCGACCTCGCATGGCAGGATTTTTCCTACACGATTCTGTGTCCTGTGCTGCGAGGAGGTCTGGTGCTGTTCGGGGATACCTCGAAGTATGCGACCGCCGGCGACCGGCGCCTCGCCCGCATCACGGAGACGGAGGAGGGACTGCGCTTCGACGTCCTCGGCGCGCCGGGCGAGACGGTCTGCATCGAAGGCTGCGCGCCGAGAGCGCCCTCGGCCCGGGCCGGGGCGCCCGGGGAGACGATCGCCGCCGAGGTGCAGCAAGAGCCCGGTGGCCGCTTCGCCGTTCGCCTACGCCTCGGTGCTGCGGGGCACGCGCGGGTCACGCTCACCTCCTGATCGAGCCCGGTCTGCGGCGGGCGGATCTTTCGTTCTTCCGCTGCCCGCCTGCGCCGAGGGGCCGTTAGAATGGCCCGAAAGGGAGAAGCCATCCGCCGCCTCGTCGTCTCCGCTCCCGGTCGCGCCAACCTGGTCGGGAACCCCTCCGACCAGTACGGCGGCTGTCAGGTTTCGTGCTCGGTGCCGCTGCGTGCGCGCGCCACGCTCGAGGAAAGTCCGGAGACGCGGCTCGTGACCTGCGATGCGGAGCAGCGCATCGCCTCCGCGATCGACCTCGCGCTGCGCGGCGACCGCCTCGACCTCGGACGTGCCGCGCTCCGCTTCGTCGGCCCTCCGCTCCCGCGCGCACGCATCGCCTACGAGAGCGAGATCCCGCTGCGGGGCGGCCTCGCGGGCTCGACGGCCCTGGTGGTGGCATTGCTGCGGGCCCTTCTCGCCTGGCGCGGCGAGGAGCTCGACGGCCACCGTCTGGCCGAGGCGGCCCGCCGCCTCGAGCGCGAGGATCTCGGGATCGTCTGCGGCTTCGGCGACCAATACATGGCGGTCTTCGGCGGGCTGCGCTTCCTCGACTTTCGCGGCAAGGCACACGGGGACGCGACGGAGACGACGTGCTTCGCGACCGTCGAGGATCTCGCGCCGTGGCTGCCGCGATTGCCCTTCGGATTGCCCTTCGTGTTGGGCTCTACCGGCGTGCAGCATGCCTCGACGGCGGTGCATGCGCCGATCCGCGAGCGCTGGCTCGCGGGAGAGCGCGCGGTGCTCGAAGGCTACGCGCGCGTGACGGCCCTCGGCGCGGAAGGCAAGTGCGCCCTGCTCGAGAGCGACTGGCCTCGCCTGGCCGCCGCCATGAATGAGAACCACGCCATTCAGCGCGGCTTCGGCGGCTCGGGCGAGTCGAACGAGCGCCTGATTGCCGCGGCGCTGGCGGCGGGGGCCCCGGCCGCGAAGCTGGCCGGCGCGGGCCAGGGTGGCACGATCGTGGCGCTCTGGCCCGATCCGGATGCGGCTGCGCTCGAGCGAGCGCTGCGAGCGGCAGGCGCTACGGCGATCCATCGCGTGGAGCCGGTCGCGGGCGTCACGATCGAGGCGAGGAGCTGATGCGTGAGCTTCGCGGCTACCGCGCGGAATGGCTGCCCCGCGATCTCATGGCCGGCCTCACGATGGCGGCCGTCGTCTTCCCGCAGGCCATGGCCTACGCCGCCCTCGCAGGGCTCCCGGTGCAGGTGGGCTTCTACGTCTCGATCGTGCCGATGCTCGTCTACGCGCTGCTCGGCACGTCGCGGGCGCTCAGCGTCAGCACGACCTCGACGCTCGCGATTCTTACGGCTGTTGGACTCGCGGATCTGCACGCGGGGGCTGATCCGGGGCAGGCGCTCGCCCCGGCCTCGGCGCTCGCCGCGCTGGGGGGTCTCGCGCTGATCGCCGCCTCGCTTCTGCG
>CAYGXT010000032.1:0-8267 GCA_964353695.1 uncultured Myxococcaceae bacterium | reverse complement strand
CGTGCTCGCGGGCTTCAAGGCCGGTACCGGGCTTGTGATCGCGTCCACGCAGCTTTCCAAGGTGCTGGGAGTCCCGGTCGAGGGGCATGACTTTTTTCGAGCCGTCGGCTCGGCGCTGGCGCAGCTCGGGACCGTCAACCTCCCGACGCTCGCACTTGCTGGCTCCACGATCGTGATCCTGCTCGGTGTACACCGCTACCTGCGCCGCGTTCCCGGGCCGCTCCTGGTCGTCGTACTCGGCATCCTCGCCGTACGCCTGCTCGACCTCGACGCGCATGGTGTCGCCGTGATCGAGTCGCTTTCGCCCGGCCTGCCGGCCCCGGCTCTCCCCGACCTCGAGCACGTGCGCCCGCTCCTGCCGGTAGCGCTCGGCATCGCGCTCATGTCCTTCGTCGAGTCCACGGCCGCCGCCCGTGCCTTCGCCGTGAAGGGGGATCCGGAGGTGATTCCGCGGCGTGAGCTCTTCGCTCTCGGCGCTGCAAACTTCATTGGGGCCCTGTTCCATGCGTTCCCGGCCGGCGGCGGCTTGTCGCAGACGGCCGTCAACGAAGCGGCGGGAGCCCGCACTCAGCTCGCCGAAATCATCACGGCAGTCGTCATCGCCCTAGTCTTTCTCGTGTTCAGCTTCCTGGTGAGCGGTCTCGCCCAGGCGACGCTGGGCGCGATCGTGATGGTCTCGGCGCTCTCGCTGATCGACATCGGTGCGCTGCGGCGCATCCGTAGGATCCAGCGCACCGACTTCGCCCTCGCGTTGGTGACCGTCGCCGGCGTGCTCGGGCTCGGCGTGCTGCAGGGTGTGCTGGTGGCCGTGATCGTCTCGATGCTCGTCGTGCTCTACGCGCTCAACCATCCGCGGGTCGCGATCCTCGGCCGCAAGCTCGGGACGACCGTGTTTCGGAACCACGCCGTACACCCGCAGGACGAGCTCTTCCCGGGGCTCACGATCGTCCGGCCCGAGGCGCCGCTCTACTTCGCGAACGCACGCTACGTGCGGGATCGCGTACGCGCCGTCGTCGGCGAGCAGGAGCAGCCGCCGGCCGTGGTGCTGCTGGATCTCTCGGCCGTGCCGGATTTCGACACCACGGCCTTCGACGTGGTGCACGAGCTCGACGAGGAGCTGCGCGAGCGCGGGGTCGCGCTCTGGCTGGCCGCGCTCAACACGCTCCCCCGCGACATGCTGCACCGCTCGGGTCTCGAGGCGGCTTTCGAGGGCCGCCGCTTCCGGCAGGTCGAAGAGGCGGTGGAGGCCTTCACCTCCGCGAGGGTATAGGCGCCGCCGCCCCGGCCAGCAGGCGCGCTCCGAGCGTCGAGTGGTCCAGGCCGCTCGCCTGATCGAGACGCTCGATCCACTCCGGGAGATCGGCTTCGACGTGAAGCCCGAGATCGCGTAGGCCGAGGGGCACGAGTCTCGACGCCCAGGTGGGCCACCAGGGCGCGACGGCGCGGGCGAGAGGCTCGAGCACGAGGACGGGGTGCCCGGCGGCGGCCGCCTCGGCGATGAACTCGAGGAGCCTTACCCGCGCGGACTGCTCGAGCTCGTTGGCGATCCAGCCGAGCACGAGCGCATCGCCCCTGCGCAGGCGCGGCAAGGCCTCCGGTACCGAGGCGCGCCGCGTGCGCCCGCGCAGCCCGAAGGCGGCATGCGTGTGCCGTGCCTCGCGCAGGGCCCAGCCCGAGCGGTCGATGCCTTCGATCTCGACCGGGCCCGGGCAGGCGAGAGCCAGCGCCGCGCCGGCTGCGCCCGTGCCGCAGCCGAGGTCGTGGATGCGGCGCACGCCCGCTCGCAACGCCTCGGGCAGCTCCCGAGCCGCATGCAGTGCCGTGAGGAAGTGGAGCGGCGCGTAGTAGGAGGAGAGGGCGGCGCGCTTGCCCTCGCTCTCGGTCGTGCGCGCTCCGAGTCCGGCGCTCGGCCGCCGCTCGACGTAGAGCGACGAGACGGCCTGCACTCCCTTTCGGACCTCCGGGAACGTGAGCGGAGGGCTGACACGGGCAACTGCCGCCGTGAGCCAAGCCTCGAAGAGCCGCCGGATCGGATCAGGCACGATAGGATGCAACCATGACCTACCACACCCTCGCCACCCACCTCGAGGACCGCACCCTCACCCTTACGCTCAACCGGCCGGAGAGGCTCAACGCCTTCACGACCGAGATGCAGCGCGAGCTGATCGCCGCCTTCGACGAGATCGATGCCAACGACGACGTGCGCGCCGTGATCGTCACAGGAGCCGGCCGGGCCTTCTGCGCCGGAGCCGATCTCGGCGGCGGAGGCAGCACCTTCGACGCGGGCGACAAGGAGCCGAGCGACGCTCACCGCGACGGGGGAGGGCAGGTCGCACTCCGCATCTTCGAGTGCAAGAAGCCCGTGATTGCCGCCATCAACGGCCCGGCCGTGGGCGTCGGAATCACCATGACCCTGCCCATGGATGTGCGCCTTGCCAGCAGCGCAGCCCGAATCGGCTTCGTCTTCGCACGCCGCGGCATCGTGCCGGAGGCGGCCAGCAGCTGGTTCCTGCCCCGCGTTGTGGGCATCAGCCAGGCCATGGAATGGGTCGCCACGGGCAGGATCTTTTCGGCCGAGGAGGCGCTGGCCGGGCGCCTCGTCTCGCGCGTTCTCCCGCCCGAGGATCTGCTGCCGGCTGCGCAGGCGCTTGCGAAGGAGATCGCCGAGAACACCAGCGCCGTCTCGGTCGCCCTCTCGCGCCAGATGCTCTGGCGCATGCTCGGGGCCGACCATCCGATGGAGGCGCACCGGCTCGACTCCCGCGCAATATTCGCCATGGGCCGCTCCAAGGATGCCTTCGAGGGCGTGTCGAGCTTCCTCCAGAAGCGGTCTCCTCATTTCCCGATGCAGGTCTCTCGCGATATGCCTCCGTTCTTCCCGTGGTGGAAGGATCGACCTTTCCGCGGTTAGCGGAGAAGAACTTGGGCTCCAGCCACCGGCGACCGATGGGCAGATCATGTGCAACTGGGGTCATCGAGTGGCGAGATATGGGGTATTTCTACCTCTTCTCGTGGCTTCCCCTCCGATGGATCCGGCAATCCCTGTGCAAATTGTGATGATGGTCACAGATCAGTATCCGGGCTACACCTAGGCTCCCGCTCGAACTGGCTTGTGGGGAGGGAAGCATGCTCCATCAAGGGATCCATCCTTGCGCGCGTATCGCGGCCGTGGCTCTGGCGGGGGTTTTGCTCTGCCTCACGTCGGCCTGCTCGACCCTGCAGCAGATGGGAACGCCCGCCGGGCGAGGAATGCCTGCGCGCGTGGGCTCGATGCCGCAGGGTGGCGCCGCGGCCCGGGACCAGGTTCATCAGATCCTCGCGGATCGGGCGCCGAACCTCGAGGACCGCGACCGCCAAGGAGTGATCGATGCGATCTTCAGTGCCCAGCAGGAGCACGGCTTCGAGCCGTCCCTATTGCTAGCGCTGATGCAGGTGGAGAGCGGGTTCAACCCGGCCGCTCGCAGCTCCCAGGGTGCCTTTGGCCTGATGCAGGTGCAGCTCTTCTCCGGACAGCTCATGGCCCGCGAGCTCGGCATCGAGTGGCGGGGCAAGTCGACACTGCTGGATCCCGAGCAGAACATCCGCATCGGTGCCGCCTACCTCGCACGGATGAATGACACCTTCCGCGATCTCGAGCTCTCGTTGGCCGCCTACAACGTGGGTCCGGGCCGATTGCAGCAGATCCTCGAAAAGGGCAATCGGCCAACGGGCGTGTACGCCCGCAAGGTCCAGTCGCGGCAGGCCGAGATCGCCAGCCTGGCAAGCCCCACTCGCCCCTGACCCACGCACGGCTGCAATGCGCCCGGCGCTGTTACACTCCGCCAACGTTCCAGGACAGGAACGCCAGCAGGAGCTGAAGTGGGCAGGATCGTCGAGACGCGCTCGGGCAGGGTCGAGGGCAGGCTAGAGCAGGGGAGCCTCGTATTCCGGGGGATCCCCTTTGCGCGGCCTCCCGTAGGACCCTTGCGACTGCGCCCCCCCGTGCCCGAGGAGCCCTGGCAGGGAGTGCGCCCGGCGCATGACCACGGCGCTGTCGCGCCTCAGAACGGCAGCGCGATGGGGGCGCTTCTCGGCCTGCCTCCCGCGAAACACGACGAGGATTGCCTCAGCCTCGGCGTCGCGACGCCGGCCTGCGACGGCGCGCTCCGGCCCGTGATGGTTTGGATCCACGGCGGTGGCTTCGTGTTTGGTGCGGGCTCGCAGCCCATCTACGACAACCCTGCCTTCGTGCAGCGCGGTGACGTCGTACTCGTAACGATCAACTATCGCCTCGGCGCATTCGGCTGGCTCGCTCTTCCTGCCCTCGGCGCCGAATCCGGGGGCGTGATCGGCAATCTCGGCCTCCTCGACCAGATTGCTGCCCTCGAGTGGGTGCGCGACTGCATCGACCGCTTCGGTGGCGATCCCGGCAACGTGACCCTCTTCGGCGAGTCGGCCGGCGGCATGAGCATCGGCACCTTGCTGGGCACGCCGCGCGCGCAGGGCCTGTTCCGGCGCGCGATCCTGCAGAGTGGCGCCTGTCACCACGTAGCTTCTGTCGAGACCGGCGTACGCGTAGCCGAGGTGCTGATGAAGGAGCTCGGCCTCGAGCCGAATGCCGTCGATCGGCTGCGCGATCTTCCGGCGGAGAAGATCCTCGAGGCGCAGGGCAAGGCGCTGCTGCAGATGGCGACGCAGGTGCGCGGCATCCCCTTCCAGCCCTGTCTCGACGGCGTGGTCCTGCCCGAGCCTCCCCTCGATGCGCTCGCCGGCGGGATGAACCGAGACGTGCCGCTGCTGATCGGCACCAACGCCGACGAGTGGCGGCTGTTCGGGCTCGGTGACCCGAAGCTCCGCGAACTCGATGATGCAGCGCTCGAACGCCGCGTGGAACGCAACCTGCCGGGCCGCGACGCCCTCGACCGCTCGCATGCCGCGTATGCGGTTGCCCGCTACCGAAAGGCGCGGCTTGCCGCAGGGCTTCCAGCCGCAGCGGCCGATCTCTGGTTCGCGATCGAAGGCGACCGCTTCTTCGGCGTGCCCGCCCTGCGCCTCGCCGAGTGCAAGGCCGCCGTGCACGGCGCCGCGAGCGTCCATCGGTATCTGTTCGACTGGAAGTCCCCGGCCATGAATGGAGTCCTCGGCGCCTGTCACGGGCTCGACGTCCCCTTCGTCTTTGGCACGGCTGCTTCGCTGCCCGGCCTGCGCGCCTTCGTGGGAGAGGGGCCGGCCGTGGAGAAGCTCTCGCTCGAGATGCAGGATGCGTGGACCTCCTTTGCGCGCTCGGGTGATCCCGGCCACGCCGGCCTTGGGAGCTGGCCCACCTTCGATCCTGCGCGTGCGGCCAGCATGGTCTTCGGCCCCGAGAGTCGTGTCGTGGACGGGCCGCAGCAGGACGAACTCGCCTTCTGGGAAGGCCTGCTCTAGATCGGCGGCGCAGGCTAGGCTCGGCCGATGCTCGTCTGGATCGCCGTCGGCGCCGCTCTCGGCTACGCGATTGCTCGCATCGCCCTCGGCTATCCCGCGCCGCCCGTGCGCTACGTGCGCCTGCGGCGCAGCGAGGCGGCCTTTCTCGCGGCAGCCGCCGACACTCTCTTTCCGCGCGGCGGCGCGATCGAGCCCTCGGGCGTCGATGCCGACGTGCCGGGCTACGTCGACCGCTACCTCGGCGACATGCCCCCGAAGCTGGCCTTCCTGGTGCGCTGCCTGTTCCTGCTCTTCGAGCATGCGAGCTTCGTGATTCGCGCACCCGGGCGCGGCGGCTGGCGCCGCTTCTCCTCGCTCTCGGACGAGCAGCGCGTGGCCGTGCTCGAGCGCTGGCGCAAGGCGCGCCCCTTTGGGATGCGTCTGATCTTCACGAGCCTGCGCGCGATCCTCACCATGGGCTACTTCGCCGCACCGGCCGTTCTGCGGGCGCTGCGCCTCGCACCCTACGACATCCGCACGCCGGTCGCCGAGGCGGATCTGCTGTATCCGCCGATCGGGAAAGGTCCCGAGGCCATTCGCTGGCAGCGGGCCGACCTGACGGCGCCCAGTGACGGTACGCCGCTCGATCTCGGAGGGCCGCTGCATCCGGCCTGGGCGGAGGCTCCCCGCGCATGATCCCGGCCGAAGTGAAGGGAGAGGTGCGCGTCTTCGCGCAGGTCGACCGCGATGTGGAGGAGAGCTGTGACGTCGTCGTCGTGGGCTCGGGACCGGGCGGCGCGGTCGTCGCGAAGGAGCTGGCCGAGACGGGCCGGCGCGTGGTGCTGATCGAAGAAGGCCCGCCCTTCACGCCCGACGACTTCGAGCTGGAGGGCAGCCGCTCGATGACACGCACGATGCGTGAGGGCGGCCTGCGAACCACCCGCGGTTACGTGATGCCGACCATGCAGGCCATCTGCCTCGGCGGCGGATCGCTGGTGAACTCTGCCATCTGCGTACGCTCCCCGGAGAAGACCCTCGCCGCCTGGTGCAACGACTACGAGCTCGTGCGCACGAGCCGCGCCGATCTCGATCCGCACTATGACGCGGTGGCGGCCTTTGCCGGCGTGGCGCCGACGCCCGAGAACGTGCAGGGGGCGAGGAACCTGCTCTTCAAGCGTGCCTGCGATGCGCTCGGGTACTCGAGCGAGCCCATCGCGCGCAACGTGCGCGGCTGTCGCGGCAGCGGCGAGTGCTTCACGGGCTGCCGCAGCCGCGCCAAGCAGTCGATGGATCTTTGCTACGTGCCTGCCGCGATTCGAGCCGGGGCGCTCGTGCTCACCTCGGCGCGCGTCGAGCAGGTATTGGCAGGCGGCGCTCGCGCCACGGGTGTAGCCGGCCACTTCGTTGCGCCCTTCAGTGGACGCCCGTCGCATGCCTTCCGCGTGAAGGCGAAGATCGTGGTGCTGGCGGCAGGCTGCATGGCGACGCCCGTGCTGCTCCGGAAGAGTGGGGGCCTTGCGAACGGCTCGGGTCAGGTGGGAGAGAATCTCCAATTCCACCCGGGAACGGCCGCCCTAGGGGTCTTCCCCGAGCGTACCGATCCGCAGTTCGGCGCGACGCAGGGCTACCAGTCTCTGCAGTTCGTGGGCGAGGGCTTCAAGCTCGAGACGCTGTGGACGCCGCCGGGCCTTCTCGCTGTTCGGGTTCCGGGCTTTGGCCACGAGCTGAAACGGCAGCTCGCCGAGATCCCGTTCTCGGCGGAGTGGGATGCCATCATCAGCACCAACCGCTCGCTCGGACGCGTGGTGCCGCGCCGTTCCGGCCTGGATCCCGTCCTTCACTGGAGCTTTCATCCCGACGACTTTCAGATCCTCGTGCGCTCCCTCTACGTTCTCGTCGAGATGCTCTTCACCGCCGGAGCGAAGAAGGTCGTGCACGGCGTGCACGGCCTCCCCGACGAATTCCATGCCTTGAAGCATGCGGAGGTGCTGCGCACGAAACGGCTCGAGCCGACGGACATCGTCTGCGCTGCGAACCACGCCTTCAGCACCACGCGCATGCACGGAAATCCGCGCCACGGCGTGGTGGACGAGCTCGGCAAATGCCACGACTTTGAGAATCTCTATCTGGCCGACACGGGCGTGCTACCGCGCAGCCCCTCCGTGAACCCGATGTTCACGATCATGGCGCTCGCGCACCGAACGGCGCAGGCCATCGCCGGGCGGATCTGAGCGCAGCCCCCCCCGGAGCTCCGGCAGCCCGAGCGCGGGGGCGCTCCCCGGAGGCCTGCCGCGTCACGGATTTTTCCTCTTCATTGCCGCCTGCCGTCTGCCGATATCCCCCCTGCACCCCTGCAGAGAGGTCCCATGCGGCTCCTTCCCTTCCCTGGCCTCGTGCTCGGTATCGCGCTCTCGGCCGTCCTGGCGGCGGGCCCGGCACGCCCGGAGGACGGCGGCAATCCGGCGGATCAGCCGGCCACGGCCGAGGCTCCGGATCCGGGAGCCGTGGCCCCCGAGCCCTACGATCCGAAGCTCGCCCGCCTCAACAAGGCTAAGTGCCGCAGGCTGGCACGACAGATCGTCCAATATACGAACGTGGCGGCGGTGGCGAGCGATAGCGAGGACGAGGGGTGGGAGCAGAGCAGCGTGGCCCACGTGGACCGCCTCGAGGAGCGTTGGAACGCCCTCTGCGCAACCGAGGACAACAGCTTCGCGCTCATGCTCAACCGGGCCCTCACGATGGGGACCCAACTCGCCATCAAGTACTTCACCATGGGCTATTTCGACTAGGCCAGGCAGGGGCTGCGCGGCAGCCCGCGTGGCGCATCGCCACGCCCGGGGGCATGCTTCGTGAGCGGGCCGCAAGCCCGCTCACGAAGCATG